>JAZQJK010000059.1:0-4147 GCA_045541615.1 Bacilli bacterium | reverse complement strand
AATCTATATTTTATGACTAACTGAAAACGATATATATTGTTTATCTTAAATATTCCCGCTGTTGTAGGTCCTAAGATTATGCTCTCACTACTTATGTTTTGTTTTAAATAGTTATAAACTTTGCTTGCCTCTTTTGATGCTTCTTCGTAAACTCTACTGCATATTTTAATTCCCACGAGATAATAATATGGTGGATATTTTAAAGTCTTTCTCACAGACATTTCATATTGATAATTTTTTAAAAAAGAACCCGATTCGACCATCTTAATCGTGAAGTTATCTTTATTGTATGTCTGTATAATAACCAAACTATCGAGGCCACTTCTTCCAGCACGACCAGCGACTTGATTTAGTAAAGCAAATGTCCTCTCGCCACTTCTAAAATCTGGTATGTTAAGTGAATAGTCAGCATTTATGACACCTACCAAAGTGACTTTTGGAAAATCTAACCCTTTACTAATCATCTGAGTGCCAAGCAATATATCGTACTCTTCGTTTTTAAAACTCTTTATTATTTTCTCATGACTACCCTTTTTACTAGTCGTATCTGCATCCATGCGAATCACTCGTGCAGTCTCAAACATTTTATTGAGTTCGCATTCCAGTTTTTCTGTTCCTAGCCCAAAATCACGAATATTACCTTCTTTACATTCAGGACATATCTCCGGTTTTTTGATGTAATAACCACAGTAGTGGCATCTTAGTGCATTAGAGGTTTTATGATATGTGAGAGTTATATCACAGTTGGGACATTTAAAAGTATAGCCACATGCATCACAGTTAACTAAATTTCCATAGCCTCTTCGATTTAATAGTAAAATAACTTGCTCTTTTTTGCTCAGTCTATTTTCTATTTCAGTTTTCAAACACTCACTTATTATAGGGTTTCTCTTTTTTACTTCTAATGTCATATCGACTACTTTTATACTCGGCAAATTTCTATTATTCACGCGATTAGGCAAAGTTAAAAGTGTATAAACCCCTTTTAGAGCACGGGCATATGATTCATATGTCGGTGTTGCACTTCCAAGAATTATTGGTATTTTATGGTAGTTACTGCGCCACTTTGCTACATCTATCGCATTGTATCGAGGAGTATTGTCTTGTTTATATGACTCACTGTGTTCCTCATCTAAAATGATTATACCGAGATTTTTAACCGGTGCAAAAATAGCACTTCTCGTACCGACGACGATTTTAGCATCTCCCCTATATATCTTTAAATACTCATCGTACTTCTCTCCTGCACTTAACGCACTGTGAAGTATCGCGACATCTCCACCAAATCTCTCATAAAAATTATTTACAATTTGGGTACTTAAAGTTATCTCTGGAACTAGCATGATGGCACCCTTACCCATAGATACTAATTTTTCGATTAGGTTCATATAAACTTCAGTTTTCCCGGACCCTGTCACACCGTGAAGTAGAAAAGTTTTCTCCTCATTTAAATGCGAACACACCTCATCAAAACATTTTTTTTGTTCACTCGTGAGCACGACTTTATCTTCACTTCTCAAATCGGTTTTGTCTATTCTATACTTAGAGACCTTTTCTTCCTCAATTATTCCTTTTTTCAAAAGTGTTTTTATACTGGATTCTGAATAATCTTTTTTTAAAATCTTCTCTTTTTCTAAAAGGGCCTCTAGCACTTCTCTTTGTCCATCTGTTATCTTTTCAGAAAGAAGCGTTTCAACGAAAGCTTTAGGCATGGACAACTTTATATGCGTTTCATATTTTTTATAATCGGACTTTATCGTCTTAATTTTAAGACTTGATGGAAGCATCGTTTGATAAGCACTTATTAGGGTACAAAGCGTACTATCACTTATGTATTTACCGAGTTCCATGAGTTCTTCATTAAGTACAAGTTCAGTATCGGTTATGGCGATTATCTCTTTTAAAGATGCGTACTCCCCATCGCATTTTATACCGGTGACAAAACCGTTTATTACTGAGTCGCCATTTCCAAAAGGCACCGTAACTTTCATACCGGGTTTAATGATGTCTCTTAAGTGTTCTGGTACTATGTATGTAAATGTCTTATCTAAACTCTTGACTTTATATTCTATTAAAACTTCTGCATACATAGTATCGCCTCTCTTTTCTTTAATAATATAACACATTAAAAAAATTTCTACAATTAAAAAGAACTAGTTACCTAGCCCATAATTTTGTTTTCATGCTTACCTAAAACTTTCTTTATTTTAGAGTCAGAAATCATCTCTGTTTTGTAGAAACCACTTTCTTTCATTTTTAGGTATAATCTTTGTTGCAATTCTAGTATTTTAGTTAGACTCTCTATAAATGTTTTATTTATTTTCTCGCCTTCACTTTCAATAGAACCATGCATCATTATACCTACTAGACCCTTTATTTGTGTTAAAGTTGTATTCATAAGTATTTGGTCGTTCATGTCTTTATCTCCCTTCTATTCTTCAAGTAATTTAATAAACTTATTGTGAATCTCACTAGTCTTTTTCATGACTTCGCGCATTTCTTTTTTTAAGTCATCGTCTTCTACATCAGTCTCATAAGTCATACAAAATTCATGTATTTGCTCTAGATGACTTAGTGCATCATCGATATATAAGAGTTCCTTTTCAGTCATAATCATACCTCCCATTATAGTATTTGCCAAAAATATTTTATTATTAGTTTTAAACTAAAAAAATTTAACCAATTATTAGTTAAATTTTATTTATCGATGTATTCTTTTTCATGAAAAGTTATGTATTTAATACCGATTTTTGCCTTTTGAATTTTTTGTTTGACTTTTTTCTCTATGATGAGTAGTTTTCTAAGTGTAATCGTCGAAGAGAGTTCTACTGTTAAATCGAGTTTATAATAGTCACCGAGTTTGGTAAGTGACGCATCGTAATCTTTTATCTCATCAGTGGATTTGAGTATTTCACTCAATTTATTTTTTATTGACTCATCATCTTCAGTTTTCCCAAGCAGGTAGGATATGTTTTCAAATATGATTTTTATCGCCGTAATGATTATAATCATCGCGATTATGAAACAGCCTACTTTATCGGCATGCTCTAGTATTGGAAATCTATCTTTAAATAAGAGGAGCGTAGATACGATGAGAACTACCAGTGTAGCAATTAAATCTAATGATGACTCTTTTGCAGAAATCTTAAGCATTTCGTTTTTGAGGTTATTACCAGCATCATATAAATATTTAACTGCTCCCATTTTGATTAATATGCTTATGATGAGGATTAAAAATATTATTGGGTTGACTTCTACTGGTGTGCTTTGAAACACTTTTGTAAAGATGAAAACACCGAGTGTAAAGAGTATTATTCCGATGAATAGGTTTGAGATGTTTTCGATTAATCCAAATGTTAAAGTCAATACAAAAATGCACAAAAAGTTTAAAATAAAAATGTACAATTAATATATAAAATTATGATGATTCGGATTGGTCAGAATCCTTAATAAACTTATCTTTTATTCTATAAGAATTACCATTAATAGTAATAATATGAGAATGATGCACTAAACGGTCTAAAATAGCATTTGCAATCATATTATCTCCAAATAATTCTCCCCATTGACCAAAAGGTTTATTGGTAGTTATAATAGTTGTATGTTTTTCATATCTTTTGTTTATTAATTGAAATAATAAATTTGCTCCCTCAATATCAATTGGTAAATATCCTACTTCATCAATTATAAATACACTATATTTTTCATAATTTCTAATTTTATCATATAATCTATTTTCATAATTTGCTCGTTTTAAATTAGTTATTAAATCATGACAACTAATAAAGTATGTGCTATATCTATTCTGTGCAGCTTGAATTCCTATCGCGGTAGCCAAATGAGTTTTACCAACTCCAGGGCTTCCTATAAATAAAATATTTTCTTTATTTTCTATAAATCTAAGATTTTTAAAATCCAAAATTTCATCTTTATTTATTGATGGTTGAAATGAAAAATCAAAATCATCAAATGTTTTTTGATAAGGGAATCCCGCCATTCTTACTAATGCATATATTGCTTTTTCATCTTTATATTCAATCTCTAATTTTGTTAAATCATATAAGCTATCAACTATATCTTTTTTGCCATTATTTATAAGTTCAATATATTGATCTATATTATCTTTTATTCTATAAGAATTACCATT
>JAZQJK010000058.1:0-2135 GCA_045541615.1 Bacilli bacterium | reverse complement strand
CATCCTCTGATTCTGCAAATTCTAATGTGTATACAAGACTACCCTCTAAATATGTGTTAGTCATGTTAAACCAACTTAGTTTTGCATATGCATCTAGTGTTCCTGTATTTTCTATCGTGAATTTTTTAGTTATGCTCTCTCCAAAGTTTAGTACTCCACCTATTCCATTGTCGTTATCTGCAAATGTCAAAGACATAGTTCCTGTCTCTACAGTTGCAGTTTGGTTTTGTACTTGTGGGCCCACAATAAAGTACGCATAAGTTATAGTTATCACCGATAATAACATGATGAGTGCTAGAAGTGTTGTTAGTATTTGTTTTCGTTCCATAAAATTTCTACTCCTTTTTTTCTTTAATAATACTAAATATATAAAGACTAATTTGTCGTATTATGTTACACATCTATTATAGACAAAATTAATCTAAATATCAATAGACAATAATTATCTTTGTGATAAATTATTGCACCCAAAAGGAAGGGAAATTTTATAGCACCAAAAAAGTCCTTTCCCTTTTGGGTCCGGACTTTCTTTTTGTGTCCGGACTTTCTTTTTGTGTCCGGACTTTCTTTTTGTGTCCGGACTTTCTTTTTGTGTCCGGACAAACCACTCTTCTATTTAATCTTGCCACCAGAGGCATTTCTTGTCAAGTGTTTAGACTAAATTAGTCTAGGCAAATTTTAACTTTTGTTTGCTATCCTCGACTATAATAATCATAACACACAAAGGCACATATAACAAGAATTTTTTTGAAGTTTGACACGTAAAAACCCGTATCTTTTTAGAAACGGGCATATTTAATTTTTATATCACGATAGCAATCAAGTTGTTAGAACCTTTATTTACAATTTTTGTGATTGTGCTCGATAGTTTATAACGCGTACTTTCCGGCATTAGAGAGAGTTTTGCTTGTATTCCTTCTTTTACGATAACATCTAAACTTCTACCAAATATTTCACTTTTCCAAATGCTTGCAGGGTCAGTCTCATAATCTTTCATGAGGTAATTTATCAATTCTTTACTCTGTAATTCACTACCGATGATAGGTTCAAACGTGCTCTCTACATCGACTTTTATGAGGTGAATTGAACTTGCGACAGCCTTTAATTTTACGCCATATCTCGTACCTTGTTTTATTATTTCAGGAGTATCTAATTTCATGTCTTTTAAATCTGGGTAAACTATTCCATAACCAGTGCTCTTTGCCATTTTTAGTGCATCTTTAATCGCACCGGTTTCACTCTTGCCTTCTGAAAACTCCATGAACATCTTAAGTATTCCAGCTTTATTTAGTACTATATCACCCATCACTTTTTTGAGAGTTTCTTTATACAGTTCTTCCTTAGCCTCTAGTTTAACTGTTACTACACCGGTTGATGTATCTAAATTACTTATGTATCCCCTTGAAATATACTCTGAATCTTCAAAATGTCCTATTATAGTATCGACATCCTTTAGTTTATCAATACTGACTACGGATTCTCTTATTCTATCTAAGAATTCTTTTTTTATAGGGTCTGTGTTTTTAAGGACATGTATCCACTCGGGGATTGAAACTTCTACATCTAATACAGGGAATTCCATAAGAGCAGTTTTAAGTATTTCGAGTATGTCCACTTCATTCATTTTTTCTACACTTATTGGGAGTACTGGAACATCGTATTTACTCGATATATCACCAGCGAGGCGAGTAGTCTCTGTATTAGTCGGATGCACTGTGTTTAGTATCACGATGAAAGGTTTACCGAGTTCTTTGAGTTCACTTATCACTCTTTCTTCAGCATTTAAGTACTCACTTCTTGAGATTTCACCAAAGGAACCATCAGTTGTGACAACTATACCAATCGTAGCGTGGTCTTTAATGACCTTTTCAGTCCCAATTTCTGCTGCTTCTATAAAAGGTATTTCCTCAGGTGTCCAAGGAGTTTTAACCATTCTAGGATTACCCATTTCATCCTCATACCCACTTGCTGATGGTACGACATAACCTACACAGTCGATGAGTTTTATATTGGTCTTGAACTCTCCTACTTTAATATTAGCACCATTTGAAGGCACGAATTTCGGTTCAGTAGTCATTATCTGTTTACCATGAGCACTTTGAGGAATTTCATCTAAACACCTCTTTTTCTCATAC
>JAZQJK010000057.1:0-3268 GCA_045541615.1 Bacilli bacterium | reverse complement strand
GCATGACAACTCGTTCCATCATAAATAAGTCTCAAACTTCCGTCTCCATTGATGCGGATTATTCGCCAGCAATAGCCTGCGAACGTTACATAGTTATTACTTACATTTCCTCTGAAATAATAACTAGTCCCATAGTCATCTTCCATCTCGTATATTCCACTTTCAGTTCCATACTTTTCAGTCTTTCCCGATGTAATATAATACATGGTACTCGATGTAGTTGAACTTGTCACTTTGTATATCGTTGACCTATTTGTATACGTTGCTAGTGATGTTGATGTAGAACCTGTCGTACTCACTATATATTTGTTTGCTAGACTTCCATATATACTACTGTATTGTCCTATCTGCGGATTTACTAACGTATATGTACCTGTACTAGCATTAAATGTATAACTATCTGCGTATGTTATATATCTACTAGAATATGAACTCATACTTCTAGATGTCGCATTTCCACTGAATTCGTTGTCTATATACGATTCTAATGGTGGGGATATATTTGCAAACGTACTTGTTGGCAATTCACCATTTGTTGTATAACCTAGTGTTTGTAGTACTTTCAATGCTTGGTTTTCCTTATCAAAATACAATTTACAGCTATCTGATTTTGTTACTGATACACTTATTTTTTTTGTCTCACTATCTTGTGATAGTATTCCGCCGTTTGTACATTTACTCTTCTCTAAATTTAATTCGTAACCATCAGTTGGAAATGCGTTTGATTCACTTATCTCGTACTCTCCACTTTCATTTCCTACGTATACTGCTAGTTTTTCTTCCTCTTCTGTACTTTTACTACTCTTTTCTATTACTAGTAGTGTTATCGGCATTATCATTAGCATCAGTATCACATATGCTGCATTTTTGCCTTTTATTTCTGCTCCTCCTTTCTTTTTTTCTTCTTTTTTCTCGATAACACTTTACTGCTATCATCTCGATTATATAATTTTTTATTCTTTTTCACAATACCTTTTAGGCATATTTTAACTATTTTTACAAAATAAAAAACGGACTATTCTATAATCCGAATTATTAATTCACCTGGCATTGAATAAAGGTACTTTTCTCTTGCAAATCTCGCTCTAAATTCTGGGTCTTGTAATTTCAATAATTTATTATTTAAGGTTTCTTCTTCTTCAAGCAAATTTAAATGTTCATTTTCATATTTTTCTGTGTTTTTATAGTTTAAAAAGATTTTTGGCCAATAGTAATACATCTTATAACCCCAAAAAGAGAGCAATCCAATTATCACAATTACATAAATCCTTATTCTTCTATATGCTTTTTTATTTTTTTTCATATTTCTAGCCTCTATAGTGATTATATCACCTTTTAAAGAAGTTTATCAATTTTTTTAATAGATTTATTATATAGTTAACACTGTATTTACTAAAAATGGTTCCTAAAAACATCATTAAAATAAAATACACGTGTATATTTCCACCATTTAAGTTATAAATGACTTTCATAAAAAGTATAGATATAGTTAGAAATATTAAGTAAATCCATAATCTATTAATATTCAATTTTATTATTATAGTGTATATCAAATATAGGGTAAAACCTAAAACAAAAAATGCCATAAATGTCGATAATTGGGTCTCAATACTCATCTAAATAGTTTTCCTAAAAACGTATTTTCTTTAGTTTTTTCTGCTGAATCTATGTATTGTATACTGTTTATTTTACCTTTTATAGAGACATTTCCTTCAAGTGTATCGAGTTTTATCATTTCAAGATTTTCTCCCTTTAAAAGTAGTATTCCTAAATTAGTGTTTAATAGGAATTCTTCACTGTCAAAACTCTCGATTTTTTTTACCCCAGTTATCACTATACTTTTTCGTTCTGACATGTTTATTACATTACCAACTACGTTGTTTTCTAACATCTTATCCATATCGTATCACCGATATATTATATGTGTTAAGTAATTCTATTATGAAAAAAGAAAGCTTCTATTTGCTTTCTTCTATAGTATTTAATTTATTATATTCATCTATAACTGCTTTGTTAAACATTGCTCTTGTCTCCTCATTTATTGGATGACATGCATCTCTATATTCACCATCTGCACCTTTTTTACTAGGCATTGCTGCAAAAAGTGTGCCATCATTTCTTTCGATAATTCTTATGTTTTCAACTGCAAAGCAATTATCTAGTTCGATATATGCTGTACCTTTCATTTTTGGGTTTCCATTTTCGACTTTTCTCACCGATACTTTTGTGATTTCCATAATTTTACTCTCTCTTTCTATGTTAACTTAATTTTATATCAATACTCGAAAAATTTCAAGTATATTAGACAAAAGTTAACACGACATCTCCACTTATGAGTTCAGAATACGAGTAACTTCTCGTTAAATTTCCATATTCAATTGTAAAAATTTGAGGATAGATTTCTTTCAGTGTTCCTATATAAGAATCTGTTTTGTTTCTAAGTCCATATATTTTTACTAATACTCTTTGACCTTTATGTGATATTAAGTTTTCTCTTATGACATGCGGATTCATCATCTCGGGTAACCGACGTACATCACGCCATTGCCCATTATTCCCCCCATTCCTTCGTGTCCATATTTGGTTCTTTCTAATAATTCTATTAAATTTATTTCTTTACTTCTTTCTGTAAGAGCAACAGTAACTGCAATTATCGCTGGGTCTAATGCGTGTATATTGACTCTTTTAGGACTTGATGCATAATTAGCGCCTGCTTTTATTAACTCTTCATAGTTTGATTGGCATGCACCTGCAATAATTATCAGTTTTTCGTGACTTTTTTCATAATTTCTAGCCTGATTTACGCTTTTTATAAAATTTAATGAATTTTGGTAGTTTTTTAAATCGTTAGCATTGCCCTTTTTCTTAAAGTATGCATCATGTCCAGTGATTATGACTATATCAGGTTTAAACTCATTCAAATATTTTCCTATACATTTTGGTAATTCCGATTCTTTTACATTCTTGCCAACTGCATATACGCCGGTTTCATTATAGAATTTCAAACACCTACTTAGGTACTCATTATCCCCATCAAAATGCAAAATTTTTCCGGGTAAGTAAAAATATTCTGACCTATCTAAGAGTAGTTTATCCTGTACCCTTGTAGTGAATTCATCATCCTCTTTATTCTCCGGTATTACCTTGACTAAATCATCAAATGGACTATCTGCATATAATCGAACATCTACTCCCTTAAGATAATAAACATCTTCTTTAATATTTAAAACTTTAAACAGAGTATCGTGATTATAACTTTTTCTTGTTA
>JAZQJK010000056.1:0-9375 GCA_045541615.1 Bacilli bacterium | reverse complement strand
AGTAGGTGAAGTAAATGAATACAATAAAAAAAGAGAAGGTTAGAATTAGTGAGGATAATCCGAGTTTACAAAGAATTGATTCGAGATGCATAGACTGTGGAATGTGCATGCGTACTTGTGAGAACATCGTGGGACTTGACCACACCTTTGAGAGAAAGAGTAGACCATTATGTATAAATTGTGGACAGTGTATAATGAATTGTCCTGTTGGGGCTCTTTGTACCAAGTACGATTACAAAAAGGTTCTAAATATACTAAATGACACTGATAAAAAGGTTGCAGTATCTATTGCGCCTGCTGTTCGTACATCTCTCGGGGTGGAGTTCGGTTTAGAGGAAGGAGTTAACCTTGAAGAATTGCTTCCGAGTATACTCAAGAAACTTGGATTTGACTACGTATTTGATGTCACATTTGGAGCAGATGTCACCGTTATGGAGGAAGCAAGTGAACTAGTTGAAAGACTTCATACGGGGGAAAACTTACCGATGTTTACGAGCTGTTGTCCTTCTTGGGTTAAGTATGCTGAGATATTTCATCCCGATATATTGCCAAATCTTTCGACAACTAAAAGTCCAATCGGCATAGAGAGTACTTTGATTAAAACGTCCTTTAAAGAGATGAATTCTATAGATGAGAAAATCATAAGTGTAGTGGTGGCACCTTGTACTGCTAAAAAAGAGGAGATTATAAACACCGATACTGACTACATAATCACGACAGTAGAACTTGCGATGATGATGAGAGAGTGCAACATCGACATAAAGAGTTTAAAACCGAGTGCTTATGATAACCTTCTATCATTCGGAAGTAAGGCAGGTACGATGTTCGGTCGAAGTGGTGGTGTGATGGAAGCGGCTTTGAATACGGCTTACTATTTAATAAATCATAAAAATCCTAAAGATGGGCATTTTACTTTTGAAAAAAGCGAGGGACTTAGTACTGCAACCTTTAGACTAGGAGACAAAAACATAAATGTGGCGGTTATTTATGGTATGAAAAACTTAGAGGAATTTTTACCCGATATGGGGGACTATGATTTCGTCGAAGTGATGAACTGTCCTAATGGCTGTGTCGGTGGAGGAGGACAACCGCTTATTAATATAGGAGGACTCCACCTAGCGCGAGAAAAGAGAGCAAATGCTTTAAATAGTGATAAGACCATTACATATAGTCATGATAATCCTCTAATTAAAGATTTATATAAATCATACTTAGGTAAACCGCTTTCTAAGAAGAGTATGAGTTTATTACATAGAGAATTTGAAGACAAATCCTATTACAAGAAAAATGATAAGAACAAATAATGAGGAAAAATGCAATTATATGATTGCCTTTTTCATTAAAATTTTCTATAATTAAATAGGTAAAAGATGAATAGGAAGTGAAAGAATGAACAAAAATAATACTGTTAAGATTATCGTGTCTATCGGTTTAGTGGTAATGCTCATCGGGGTGTCATATGCTTTTCATAGTATTAATTTAGATGTAAACAATGAGCATGAAGTCGGGGCGACAAGTGCAAATTTGACTTTGACTTATACTGACTGTGCGAAAAATGAGGATTGCTCGAATATAAGTGCGAGTCTCATACCAGGCGCAGAAGTCAGTAAGACTTTCAAAGTAGAAAATACTGGTTCAATAAATGCGACATATGGCTTACATTTTAAAGAACTCGTGAACACTTTTAAAAATGATGAACTCGTATATACTATAAAGAGGGTAGATACTGGGGAAGTCATCACAACCGAGACACCTGTTCCATATCAAGAGACAATTAGTTCAAATATCTTTTTAAAAAATCTTACGATACCTGTCGGGGAAACTCATTCATTTATCTTGACTGTCAAATTTTTAAATACTGACTATGGACAAGACGAAAATGCTTCGAGTACGTTCTCATTCAAACTCGGTATTGATGAAGCGAATTAAGAATTTGACAAGACACCCAATTTGTGCTAGAATTTACTTAAATTTATGACTGAGAGAAGTAACTGTAATTTAAAAGTTTCAAAGAGAGTTCGGGATTTGCTGTGAACCGAATAAACTCGTTATGGTGAATAACACTCATGAGAGCTCAAAGAAAGCATGTTTGCAAGTAGAGTGAGCCGGTAGACTGCCGTTATTTAGTCTAAAGTGATTAGTATATTTACTAATAAGTTGGGTGGTACCGCGGATTACAGTTATTCGTCCCTTTATAAGGGGATAAGTAACTGTATTTTTTAATAGGAGGAGAAATCATGGAAGAGAAAAGAAAATTTACAAAAGAGATGGTAGATGACTATGCTGATAAACTTTTAATAGGTTTGACTGATGAAGAAAATAAGATGGTTCTAGAGGAATTTGATGTCATCGATAGAAATATAGACATCATAAATGCAATTGATGGAATAGAGAACATAGAACCGATGTCTTGGTGTTTAGATAGAACTATTGACTTTTTGAGAGAGGACATCATCGAGGAGTCTGTACCAATCGAAGAACTCTTACAAAACTGTGATGAACGCACGGATAGAGAAGTTGAAGTGCCAAAGGTGGTGGGATAATGAAATACATGAATAAATCAATAGAAGAATTACATGAATTACTTAAAAGTGGACAAGTGACATCTAAAGAACTAATAGAGGAATCATTGAGACTTTCGCATGAAGTTCAAGAAAAATACAATGCATTTGTGACGATTTTAGATGATGCAGAAGAAGTGCCAGTTACTGATGAGTTATTAAGTGGTATACCATATGGCATTAAAGATAATTATAGTACGAGAGGTATTTTGTCTACAGGGTCTTCAAATACTTTGAAGGATTATGTACCATTTTTTGATGCAACGGCAGTAGATAATCTTAGAAAATGTGGTGCTGTTCCTACGAATAAAACCGTATTAGATGAATTTGGTATGGGTGGAACTGGTACTACGGGTCACACTGGTATCGTTAAAAATCCATGGGATGATACTAGGATGTGTGCAGGTTCTTCTGCGGGTAGTGCTTGTGCAGTAGCGGCTGGAGTTTATCCATATGCTCTAGGGTCAGATACTGGTGACTCTATAAGAAAACCTGCTGCATACTGTGGAATAGTCGGTTATAAACCTACTTATGGCATGATATCAAGATATGGATTATTTCAATTTGCCTCTAGTCTTGACCATTGTGGTGTTCTCGCCAGAAGCGTTAAAGATGCTGCCATAGTGACCGATGCGATGAAGGGAATTGACCCAAGAGACATGACGAGTTGGGACTCAAAAGATATAAACCTATATAAATCTATAGATGGTAAAGTGGCCAACAAAAAACTTTGCTATATAAAAGAACTATGTGATATAAAGATGTACCCAAATGCCACAGAGGAACTCAAAATGCACCTAGAAAACTTTAAAAATGTACTTGAAAAGGTTAAAACACTCGGCATCGAGATTGAAGAAGTGAGCTTAGATAAAAAACTTTTAGATGCAATTCCTAGTGTTTATGTCGTAATCTCATGTGCAGAAGCAACGAGTAATATGTCAAATCTAACTGGAATAATCTTTGGACCAAGAGGAGAAGGGGATAATTATATCGAGATGATGAAGGATTATCGTACTAAAAATTTCTCACCTTTAATTAAAAGGCGTTTTGTAATAGGTTCATATGTACTACAAGCAGAGAATAAAGATAGATACTTCTTTAATGCTCAAAGGGCGAGAAGACTACTCGTCGATGAATGGAATAAACTTTTTGAATCTTATGATGGTGTGATTTTACCGGTTGGAAGTGGCCCTGCTAGAAGTTTAGATGGATCAGGAAATACTCTTGTAGAAAACTTAGGAGCACTCGAGGAACATTTACAAGTAGGTAATTTCGGCGGTTTCCCTTCGATTACTATTCCAGATGGCTTTATAAATGGCTTGCCTGTCGGTCTAAATATTACTGGAAAATGTTATGATGATGAAAACGTATTAAATATCGCATATGCGATTGAAGAGATACTTGGCTACAAAGGACAAATAGCAAAGGAGGTAAAAAATGGATAATTACAGAGTTATGATAGGACTTGAGATGCACTGCGAGATAAGTAAAACTAATACTAAAGTGTTCTCAGGTGCTAAAAATGGTTATACTAGTCTTGCAAATGAGAACATTAGACCCGTTGATATGGCTTTTCCTGGGACTTTACCAGTCGTCAATAAGGAAGCTGTGAGAAAGGCTTTAATGGCGAGTATAATCTTAAATTGTAAACAACCCGAATATTTGTATTTTGAACGCAAAAACTATTATTATCCAGACCTTCCTAAAGGCTTTCAGTTAACACAAGAGACTAAACCTGCACCTATTGGAATATATGGTAGTCTATCTTATGAATGTGGTGATGATGTAAAAACTGTCAGAATTAATAACCTACATTTAGAGGAAGATACTGCATCACTTGACCATTTCACCGATGTATCGACTCTCGATTATAACCGCGCTGGCGTTCCACTTTTAGAGTTAGTCACTGAACCGGATTTTAGAAGTGCTGATGAAACTGTCGCATTCCTAGAGACTATGCGTTCTATTTATCAATATGCTGGGATAAGTGAGGCAGATTCTAAAAAAGGACAAGTCAGGTGTGATGTCAATATCTCAATCATGGATGCTAGTAAAGATGAAACAAACCCTGAAAATTGGGGTACAAAAGTTGAGATTAAAAACGTGAATTCTTTTGGTGGAGTAAGAGATGCCATAAACTATGAGATTAAAAGACAAATCGAACTTAAAGAAGATGGTAAATATGATGAAATGCCACAGCAAACTCGTAGATGGGATGAAGAAAGTGGCACGACTAAATATATGAGAAGCAAAGTAGATGCGATCGATTATAAATATTTTATAGAACCAAACATTCCGAAATTTAAATTAGATGAATCGTGGATAGATGAGATAAAATCTAGTATTCCACCACTTGCAGGAGAGAGAAAAGAAAAATACATTACTGAACTCGGTTTAAAACCTTATGATGCCGGCGTGCTAGTTAAAGAAAAAAATGTCGCTGACTATTATGAAGACGTGCTTAAAACCGGTGCTAGTCCACTTGAATCTGCTAATTGGATGAATACTATCGTTCTAGGTTCAGTGAACAAACTCGAGATTTCTATAGATGAATTTTTCATAAGACCAGAGACTTTGGGTAAACTAATCGTGATGGTAGAGGAAGGAAAAATAAATCGAAATCAGGCTAAAAATGTCATGTATGAAGCAGTCGATAATAACTTAGACCCACTTCAAATAATTAAAGACAGGGGCATGGAACAAATACAAGATGATGATGCGCTTAAGAAAATCGTCGAGAATATCGTACTCAGTCATGAAAAAGAAGTCGCAGATTATCTAAGTGGAAAGACAAATGCAATAAATTTCCTCTTAGGACAAGTTATGAAAGAGACTAAGGGACAAGCAAACCCTGCAAAAACAATGGAATTATTAAAATGCGAACTAGAAAGTAGGAGATAACATGAAAGCAAATATGTACAGAACACATACATGTGGAGACTTGACAAAAGAAAACATTGGAGAAGAAGTAATTTTATCTGGTTTTGTAGATACTATTCGTGACCATGGTGGAGTACTCTTCTTAGATTTAAGAGATATGTATGGTGTAACACAACTCGTATCTAATAACGATGAACTCTTCGCACATATCACTAAGGAGTCTACAATTACTATAAAAGGAACTGTTCGTAAAAGAGATGAAGAGACTTTCAATAACAAGATTTCAACTGGACAAATCGAGGTTTTAACTACGGATGTCACTGTTCAATCTAGGGCGAGAAATGATTTGCCATTCGAAATACAAAGTAGTATGAATGTATCAGAAGATTTAAGGCTTAAATACCGCTATTTGGATTTGAGAAATAAGAAAGTAATGGACAACATACTCTTTAGAACTGATGTAATCGATTTTTTGAGAAGTAAGATGAAATCACTCGGTTTTAAAGAGATTCAAACTCCGATTTTAACGGCATCTAGCCCAGAAGGAGCACGTGAATTCATCGTACCTGCGAGAAAGAACCACGGCAAATTTTACGTTTTACCTCAAGCACCTCAGATGTTTAAACAACTCTTAATGGTCGGCGGAATCGATAAATATTTTCAAGTAGCACCTTGTTTTAGAGATGAAGATGCTAGAAGTGATAGACTTTATGGAGAATTTTACCAATTAGATTTCGAAATGGCATTCGCGACAGAAGAAGATGTGTACGAAATAGGAGAGGACTTACTGTATGATGTTTTTAGTAAATTTTCTAATAAAAAAGTATCTCCTAAACCTTTTAGAAGAATACCTTATACTGAGTCAATGCTCAAGTATGGTACAGATAAACCGGATTTGAGAAACCCTCTTGAAATCATAGATTTAAGTGAAATATTTACCAATACAGAATTTAAACCTTTTCAAAATAGTGTAGTAAGAGGTATAAAAGTAGATGATATAGCAGATAAGTCGAATTCTTGGTTTAACGAAATCGTCGATTTTGCATCAAGCATTGGTATGCCTGGAATAGGATACTTGAGTTTACTTGAAGATGGAACTTTTAAAGGTCCAATTGACAAATTTTTGACTGAGGAAGATAGAAAAAAACTCATAAGCACTTCTAATTTAAAAGAGAATGGAGTTATCTTCTTCATTGCGAACAAAAAGGAAATTCATGCTGCTAAATTCGCAGGACAAATACGAGATGAACTCGGAAGAAAACTAGACCTCATCGATAAGGATGCCTTCCGTCTTTGTATAGTAAATGACATGCCATTTTATGAATATGATGAAGAGGCTCGCAAATATGAATTTGGACATAATCCATTTAGTATGCCACAAGGTGGACTCGATGCTTTAAATAACGAAGACCTCTCTAAAATACTGGCTTATCAATACGACTTCGTATGTAATGGGGTAGAGATATCTAGTGGAGCAGTGAGAAATCACGACATCGAAGTTATGAAAAAAGCTTTCGCACTTGTCGGGTATGATGAAGAAACTGTCAAAAACAAATTCGGTGCGTTATATACTGCCTTCCAATTTGGAGCACCTCCTCATGCTGGAATGGCACCTGGAATCGATAGGATTTTAATGCTTTTAAAAGATGAAGAGAGAATTCGTGAACTCGTCGCCTTCCCAATGACTGCAAGTGGAGAGGACCTAATGATGGGTAGTCCAAACGAAGTAACCGAATCTCAACTCAGGGATGCACATATAAAAATTAGATAAGACACTTATGTATTTAAGTGTTTTTTTTCGTATAAAATGTCAAATAGCCGTAAAAGTGTGAAAAAAACCTTTTATAAAAATATATGTTTTGCTATAATAAATCTTAAAAGTGAAAAGAAAAATTGGAGGGTGCAATGTTTAACAATAGAGAGTTGCTATTTGATTATAAAGAAAGATTAAAAGGGAAGTATAACTACAGTGATGAATTTGCTGAACTTATCGCAATAACTGCTGATACGCTCATTGAAAATTATGGCATCGAAAATGAGGAAACGATACTATCGGCGTTAGAAAACTGTAAATTCATAATTCCATCTAAGAAAAAAGGGCCTAAGGGTAGCACTTTAAACACATATGAAAGTACTAGTGATGTCCTAGAAAAAGAGGGTATGCTAAAGGAACATATAAAAATCGATTTTGCGATTAAAAGGAGTGACAATAAGAGCCAGTGGATTTTTTGTACAGTGCCAGTCATCGAATATACAGGTGGAGAGTACAAATGCACTGATGTGAAAAATGCAGTAGTTTTGCCACCAAATTTCAATGTCAATAGTTTTGGTTCTATAGGTACACTAACACATGAAGCAGACCATGTTGTCAAAACTTTTAACAATTTTTATAACATCGAAGGAGATAAAATCACCGAAAGAAGTGGACTTAAGACGTGTGAATATAAACTCGAGTATACAGAAGGAGTAGTAAGACAAAATCTAGTTAAAAAAATGGGCTACGGTCTAGAGGAAGCACTCACTGTCTATGATGAACTTTCAATAATGAGACGCGCCTACGATGATAGTTATGATGTTCAGGCATATGCTTTTCAAAGAGTAGTCGCAGGGTTTTTGCTTGAGGACTTCGGTTTAGGTGATATCATCAAACATGCTCAGGTAACTGGCGAAATTACAGAATTAAAAAACATCTTTGATGAGTACATGCCAGGTGGTTATGAAGAATTTTTAAAAACGCTCGATGAAAGCATGGATATGGAATATGAGAGATTTGATAACCTCGGTGATACGGAAAAAAATGAAGAGATGATTTTCAAAATGGAAGACCACTTTGCCTCTGAAATAGCACCGAAAATCATCGCTTTTAAAGAAAACTATACAAAAGGTTTGAATAATTCTAAAACAAAATAGACAACTTTACCAAAAATTACCATTGTATAAATTTATTATGCATGTTATAAAGAAAAGGAAGGCATTTTATTGTCTTCAATTCTAACACCCGAGCAAGTCTAACTTGCTCTTTTTGTGTAAAGTTTACAAATTCATGGTTTTAAATCTTTCAAACCTATGGTAGAATACTCAATTACAGGTGATAATTATGCCAATAAATGCCGAATTAACAATTCTTTCAAGCAGTTTAATTTGGGGAAATAACAAGTCTAAAATTTTTGAAAAATATCCACCTTGTTTTAAAGCTAGTGACTTATCTTTAGCAACTGGTGCTAAAATCTCGAACAATTTTGAAGGACTAATTCCCTCTTGGACGCGCTCCATCGATACAACTCATGTGATTCCAAGTATAATTTGTACGGGAGATGGAAGATATAATGAAATCAGAAGAAAACTCCCCGTGACGATGAGTGATGTAGGAATTGTACCCGTTTTAAAAAATTACAAAGTGGATAATGCCAAAACCGGAGATATCATAGAATTAGGTGAGTATCCTCAAAGTGCAGTATCTCTTGTCACATCGAAAACATTAGATGAACTTCACTCAACTAGCAAATTACAAAAAACTGGTAAGACCTATACACTTAAATACATAAAATATGCCCATGAGAATTTTGTTAGAAAAGATATTTTTGAAGAATATGAATATGCTGGAAAACGCTATATAAAAATAAACCCTAGATTTTCAAGAGTCAAATTCTTTGTGAATTTCGATTACGAGACAAATCTCATACTATCAAATGGACAAGTGGCTTCTTATGATGATTTATGGATCGAAGTTAAACCCGTAAAATGGATAGTCGATAGGGAAAATGACCTACTAGTATCAAAAAGGGCACTTCTATCTGGCGTACCATTTGCAAGCGAATCAAAATATAATGTCAATTTAGAGAATTCTAACTTAAAAGAATTTTTAGATAAGCACATGTTTAAAGATATGTTCGGAATCGACTACTTGATAACACATAAACTATACGAATCGTAC
>JAZQJK010000055.1:0-4657 GCA_045541615.1 Bacilli bacterium | reverse complement strand
TTTTTCTAAATAGAAATTATCATTGAGATGCTTAGAAATAAACGATGTTAACCTTTTGTAACTGTCTATAAGATTCGTTCTTATGTCATCTCTATCATCATATCTGTCCACATCTTCAATACGAAGTAATGCATCATTTCTATAAAATGGTAAAACTGATGCAATAGTTTGGTCTTTACCAAATAGTAAAATTGCCGCCAAAGTAAAACCTTTTTTGCCCGTTTGATAATCGACGTCATATAATGATGCACTTTTTAACAGTTCAAAGTCGGTCATCGTTTCCCAAGGGTGATTATCGGTTTTATTCAACGCTCTTATCCTCGCCTCTTTTATTAAATCTTTTCTCAAATCCTTCATGGTGACATATGGATAGATAGTATTTTCGACATATGTATTTCTTTTTCTTATATACATGTTTGATACTTCGTTCACATTATTTGTTATATCAAAATCGCCATCTTCATTTCTATCAAAGATTTTATTTTTAACTCGATGCACCTGTGATGACTCAGGAATAAATATGTATAGTAACAGTTTTCCATCGATTTCTTCTTCCTTTATTTCTAGATAGACAGTCGGATAGAGTTTCTCTGGGTTATTACAAGTAGTAACAAAATCACTTTTTATTTTTTTGATTTTTTCAGGATTAATTCCAATTATCTCTTTATTGTCATTTACTCCAAGAATGATATGTCCACCAAATCTATTTAAAAATGCACATACTGTTTCAAATATATTTTTTGGTAACTCATCTTGTGCGAGTTTTAATTCCACCTCTCTTCTTTCTCCTTGATTAATTAAGTTTAATAGTTTTTCTTTCATCTTTACCCTCCTGTTTGAGTTGCTATGTAAATAGGTCCCTCTACTTATTATTATTCCGGGTAAATTTGATTTTTCTCGTTTTTTTTGACAATTTAGTACAAAAAAAGACAGTACTAAGGAGTGCCTAGGGCACGGTACCATCCTAATCTTTAACTCTTAAACTCTTTAACGCAAGTAACACGTGACCGATTAAGGTCCTCTAGGAAGTAGTAACCTATAGTCCATCGTATTGGTTCACACCATCCACCAACTCTCTTAAACGATTAAAAACCTAAGTCGTGTCTTCCATCAAAAATTTACAAACTTATATTATCACTTTTTATATTAAAATTCAATAAGTTTTTCATTTACTTCCATAATGCCCCTTCATTTCAGGCATATTTTAGCACAAACGGTAAAATAGTAAAAAAAAAGACTATTTCTAGTCTCCTCTAATCTCTACGAAATCGAATAATATTTAACATTATTTTCTTCTATAATAAAATCGGTACAAAAAGGTTTATAGATATTCTCTTCATTTTGAAAATTGTATTCATTTACAGAAATTATATTTTTGTCAGCATCATATATTTTTATCTCAAAAGTCTTGTGTGTTCCTTTTGGATGAAATATATTCCCACATATACTCAAAGTGTCTATCTCATCTGAATAGCCTGTCGATAATGAAGTGAGAAGGTATTTTTCTATTTGAACATTATAATTGATTTCATCTAATGATATAAAATCACCTGATATGTGGGTATTTTCCTCACTATAAAGATTTGATTTTTCTTCACTATTCACTGTGAGCACCTTGTATGTACCTAAAAATTCCACGTTGATTCCCCCCATATTTATTGAACCATCTAATGTTCTTTTACATGTATCTAGTGCACTACCCTTTTTGTTCCCAAAATCCATGATAACCGAATCGACGATTTGACAGTAAATATCTTCATCTTTTTCATCTTTAACATTCATCATATAATATCCACTTTTTATGTGAACTTCATATCTTTCATCAATAGATAATTTATTATTTTCTTTATCAAAAACTATGTTTGAACTATCAAAATAGTGGGAATTTTTAATTATATCGACTAATTTATGAGAAACAGTTTCTTCGTTATCGATATTTTCTTTATCGCTAGATTTTTTACTAAATAAATAACCACCTACTATTATTAATATTACAACTACTAAAATTATTATTGTTTTAGTACCTTTAGTCATCTCTTATCAATTCACCTCGCTTATATCTTCTTTATAGAAGTATTTTATTTTTAAATTTGGTATATTTCCTAAACCGATGTTTTCATTACTTAATGCGAAATTTTCTATATCAAAACTGTATTCGCCATCTTTTAGAGTAAAGTCATCATTTAGTCCTGTATATGCAGTTATGAGTTCATTACCTAGATATATTTCAAATTTATAATTTTCAGCAATCACGAGTTCGCCTAGGTCTAATATACCATCGACTATTTGAGTTTTTACTGCATTTTCTAGACCATCTCCATGTACTATAGTTATATCTCTAACGATGTCATCGAATAGGTCATAAAATTCTGATAAGGTCATATCATCAGCCGAGTCATTATATGAATAATAATTATTATCATTAGATGCGATTATTTTTAGATACTCATCACCACTATCTATACCGATTCCCATTGAGTAGATGTTTGCCTTTGTTTTGAGTTCTACTAAGTTTTCGTTTATTTCACTTATGGATGCAACTCCATCACTTACAAAAATGACATATGTATCTTTATCATTTGGTCTATCATTCATCAACTGATTTGCAACTTTTATTGCAGTGCCATAGTTCGTTCCGCCCCCTGCTGAAAGTCTATCTATCGCAGAGTTAATCGCAGTTTCGTCTTGTGAAAATTTAAGTTGTATTTGGGCACTACTTTCAAATGCAATTAGAGACAATGTCGAATTATTTAAATTCATTCTCTCGACTAATCCTTTGGTAACTTTCTTTAAATTGTTTAGTCTATTATTTGATGACATACTACCAGAAACATCTAAAACGAGTACTATATTTATGTTCGAAGGAATTGTAACTCTCGTTTCTGTGCGGTTGAGTTTGTTAACATAAATTTCAAAATTTTGTAAGTTTTCTTCTGCATAAAGTGTCAAGTCTGTTGGCAATGTAATCGTTTCATTTATGCCGTATCTATCGCCATTTTTATCACTATTCGTGTTCCATCCTACTGGAATATAATATTCGTGTGGTGTAAAGTTTGGAAGTGTAACTGTACAGTTTGGTGTAAAGTTATAAATTTTACAACTCACTTCGCTTGATGTGTTCTCATCTATTACAAGCGTTGCTCTTCTCTCTCCACTACTGATCGCATACAATGTTATCTTATTATTCTCAACTTTAAAATTTTTATTTTCCAATAATCTAGCAAGAGATGTTCCACCATTGTAATTTGAGTTCAAATCATCTCTATTAGTTGACCACCCATATATCATACCGCCACTTCTATTAATAGATGGAAGTGCAATATTCTCAGCGCACTCAATAACATCGGCATTTGACTCATAATCTTCACAAATAAATGCTTGTGCATAACGTGTAATTGAATCGGCCCCGTTTTTATCATAAACTATTGTGATATGGTCTTCGATTTCTTCGTAATATTCGAACTTGTAATTGCCATCTTTTTCTTTAGAGAATTTTACAAAACCCGATAACTTTTCACCAGTTGTTGGATTTTTTATATCATGGTTCAAAAATCCCTTTTTTACTATTTCCTCAACTGGTATAAAGCAAAATCCATCTTCACTTATTGCAACTAATCGTATGTCTTCAAATACTTCATCTGCATAATCCTTATAAGTCATCACATAAGCATCTGCAGCTGCTTCTATTTTAGACAAAGACTCTTCAAATTCTTCTTCCCTACTCAAATTTAGTGTATGCGTAAAATTTATTGTAAAAAGCCCTGCGATTACAGTTAACATTATAACTACAACGAGCAATTCAATTATAGTAAATCCCTTTTTATTCATTCTTGACATCTACCCTTCATTTTAATAATAACATAATATTGAATAAAAATAAAGCATCCATTCGGACACTTTATTTTAATTATTTTTCCAATATTCAAGTATTTTTGGTACAATTTTTGTATCGGTATTTAATTTGTTTACTAGGTCATCTTTATCAAAAAGATTTAATGCATTTAAGAATAATGGATTGTCAAGATTTACTAATTCAGGATATTCTTCGCTTATCTTATCACCAGTTGTAACACCGAGAGATGCAAGTGTATCTAAATTCATTTTTCTATTATTTGCAAAGTCAGTTAGTTCAGGGTTAGTCAGTTTTAATAACCAAATAATACCACTTTTAGCATTTACATTCATGAATTCGTTATTATAAACATCAATTAATCTATCTACATTTATCTTAGATAATTCATTTAATACATAGAATGTGAAATCAATTGTGAATCCCATACCATTTCCATCTTCATCAGTTGTGATGATATTTAGTAGGTCATCTAAATCTTGTGGTTCTATACCATAGTAAATTTCATGTTGATTTAGAGTTAGTTCTAGAGGTATTTTATGTTTCTTTAGCACTACTACATTTTTTATAACACGATTAGCATTTTCTAATAATTTTTCTTGTACTTCGCTTGAGAAGTCACTAAATGAAATCGCTTCTTTATTGAAAACATCCTCTAAAAGTACTCTATAATCTACTGGTTTTTCTTCAACTACTTCTTCTTTATTTTCAACTGTTTCTTGTTTGTCAGTTTCTTCGTTTATTCCTTGAACATCGAATTCGAGTATACTCATCGTATTTTCTAAAGTTTTTTCTTCAGTAGCAGGT
>JAZQJK010000054.1:0-9764 GCA_045541615.1 Bacilli bacterium | reverse complement strand
AGTCTTGCCTCAGTGTAACGATACGCAGCAGCACCGTATCCCTCGATGTTACCAAAGTTTCCATGTCCATCTACGAGCATATATCTATAGTTAAAATCTTGTGCCATTCTAACCATTGCTTCATAAATAGAAGAGTCTCCATGAGGATGGTAATGTCCCATAACATCACCGACTATAGTTGCAGACTTTTTATGTTGTTTATCATGTGTTAAGCCGTTTTTCCACATGCTGTAAAGTATTCTTCTATGAACAGGCTTTAAACCATCTCTTAAATCCGGTAGAGCACGTGATACGATTACACTCATCGAATAATCTAAAAACGACTTTTCAATCTCGGCAACTATGTCATTAGTTTCGAGTTTATCAGTATTTTGATTAATAATTTCTTCCATAAAGCACCTCCCTAAACATCTAAATTCTGTACGAATACAGCATTATCTTCTATAAATTTTCTTCTAGGTTCAACTTCTTCACCCATGAGTTTACTGAACGCTAAATCGGCACTCATCGCATCGCCAACTGTGATTTTTCTTAAAACTCGCGTTTCAATGTCCATAGTAGTCTCATTTAATTCATCAGCATCCATCTCACCAAGACCCTTCATACGCGTAATATCGTATTTTGTTCCTTCTTTAAGAGTACTAAGATATTCATCTCGTTCTTTCTCATCTAAGACATATTTAATAGTTTTACCATGCTTTATGCAGAAAAGTGGTGGTTGAGCAGCGTAAACGTGTCCTGCTTCCACAATAGGTCTAAAGAAACGATAGAATAGGGTTAAAAGTAGAACTCTGATATGAGATCCATCGACGTCGGCATCGGTCATGATGTTGATTTTATCGTAGCGCAATTTACTTAAGTTAAAGTCTTCACCAATACCTGTACCAAACGCAGTAATTATAGTTCTAATCTCCTCATTACTGAGGGCTCTATCTAAACGCGCTTTTTCTACATTTAAAATTTTACCTCTAAGTGGGAGAATTGCTTGTGTCATACTGTTTCTACCCTTAATAGCAGAACCTCCCGCAGAGTCACCCTCGACTAAGAATATTTCACAAACACTTGGGTCTTTTTCCTTACAGTCGACGAGTTTTCCACCAAAATTGATGACATCTATGTCGCTTTTTCTTTGAACAGTTTCACGTGCTTTTTTAGCAGCGATACGTCCACGAGAAGATGTGATAGCTTTATCTACAATGATTTTAGCATCGTTTGGGTTTTCGAGTAAGAACCTTTCAAAACCGTTAGAAAAAACATCATCTGCTATTTTACGTACTTCGGCGTTTCCTAGTTTAGTCTTAGTTTGACCTTCAAATTGAGGGTCGGGATGCTTACAGGAAATAATCATAGTAAGACCTTCACGTACATCTTCTCCTATAAGTGCCTCATCTTTTTCCTTTAAAAAGTTCTTTTTTCTAGCATAATTATTTATAATTTTCGTTAAAGCACGTTTAACTCCATCTTCATGAGTTCCGCCTTCATGAGTTTTGATGTTATTCGTATAAGAATAAATAGATGGTGTAAATGTCGTATTATACTGCATTGCTACTTCAATAGAAATTCCATCGGATTCGCCCTCAAAATAGCAAATATCTTCATGAATAGGGGTTTTACTTTGATTTAAAAGCCTTACATATTCGATGATACCACCATTATATAAAAATTCATCCTTTTTAGTCTCACTTGCATCTCTTGTATCGGTAAGAATTATTCTAAGTCCTTTATTTAAGAAGGCTATTTCTTGTAATCTTTCTTTTAGGATTTCGTACTTATATTCCGTAGTTTCAGTAAATATAGTAGGGTCCGGTTTAAAATGAACCGTTGTACCAGTCCTATTTTCTTCACACTCATCGATAACCTTCATAGCCTCGACAGGATGTCCACCGTTTTCAAATCTTTGATAATGTACTTTGCCATGTTGATATACATATACTTCGAGCCATTCAGATAGGGCATTTACAACTGATGCACCTACACCGTGAAGTCCACCAGATACCTTATATCCGCCTCCACCGAATTTACCTCCAGCATGTAGTACAGTAAAAATCGTTTCTATTGTCGATAGACCAGTTTTAGCATTCATTCCTGTAGGCATACCACGTCCATCATCTTTTACTGTAATACTGTTATCCTTTTCAATGATTACTTCGATATCGTCACAATAACCTGCAAGTGCTTCATCCACTGAGTTATCGACGATTTCCCATACTAAGTGATGTAATCCTCTCTCACTAGTTGTTCCGATGTACATACCAGGTCTCTTACGTACTGCTTCTAAGCCCTCGAGTACCTGAATCGCACTATCAGAATATTCTTCTTTGACATTGTTATTCATATTCTTTTTTCACCACTTTCCCATTTTTTATATTAAACACTGTACAATTATTCAAAATTTTAGTGTTAATATGTTTTAAATCTGTTGTCGTTATAAATATTTGTAAATTCTTATTAAGTTTCTTGAGTATATTATTTATTTTTTTGCCGTCTAAACAGCTGAATAAGTCGTCTAATATCAAAATAGGATAAATACCCTTATCTTTGATAAAAAGTTCAATTTCGGCTAATTTAAAGCATATTACGGCGTTTTTTTGTTCACCTTCAGAACCATAGTCTTTTAAATTCATACCATTTAGAGAAAAAATGAAATCATCGTGGTGTATTCCTAAATTAGTCTTACCAATGATTATATCTTTATCTAAATATTGATGATACTTATTTAAAAGTTCTTCCTTAGTCTTGTTTTTATAAGTGCTGTTGTATGATAACTTTAAACCTTTTTTTCTCGTGATATTAAAATTGATATCATCTAAGTATTTGTTTATATTTTCGATAAATTTACTTCTATACTTAAATATTTGTATACCTACATCTATTAGTTTCTCTGTAAGTATCCACAAGTAATCAGGACTAGCAAGTTTATTTACATACATCAGTTTTAAAAACGCATTTCTTTGCTTTAAGATTTTATTGTATTCATTCAGTAGGTGTAGATAACCGTTTTCTAGTTGAGTTATTTCAATATTTATCATATTTCTCCTAGAAGAAGGAGCATCTTTTATGACATTAGTATTTTCTGGTGTGAATAATACTACGTTTATTTTTGAAATATAATTCGAAAGTTTTGATATTTTATTGTTATCTATCTTAACTATTTTTCCATTATCGGACAAATGCAATTTGTAGTTATGAATTATCCTATCTTTTACATTTCCTTCGATACTCATCTCTTTTGATGTTTTATTTATGAGTACTTTATCTAAAGAACCCCTGAAAGATTTAGTAATAGCGAGTGTGTAAATTGCTTCGATGATGTTTGTCTTTCCGGAGCCATTTGGACCTATAAAAATGTTCTGTTTCGGAGAAAAATCTAAAGATAGAGTTTCATAATTTCTAAAATTATAAAGCTTCAAATTGATAATTTTCATAATTGACCTCATAAAACCCTTAAAAATAAATTTACTAGGTAGGGTAGTATTCCCATACCTAGTAGTAATTATACCATAAAATAAGGCTTTTTTAAACGTTTTTTAGCCCTTTTTATTAATTATTTTAGCTTTTCTTTTATTTAGAACAGACTCTAGTCTAGTCGCTCTTAAAACTTGGTTATTGATTATTTTGCTAGATATCGGAAGTTGTAAGGTTAGGTTATTTTGAAAGCGGATAAGACTTTCGTTATCGTATGGGGCAAAAGTATCTATATTGTTTAGAGAAATCCAACCACATGTCTTTAGTCTTGGACTACTAGTTGGAAAAAATATTAATCCAGCAGAATCTTCTATAACTATTGGGGACTTGTGGGTAACTCCAATTAAATCCACAGTTCCTTTTTTTCTTCCCTGATAAGAACTACCATAGTATTCACAATTTTCTTCAATTATTTTCTGAGCAGGTTTGGGTACAATTATGACATTATTGTTCTCATAAATTTTACTTTTCTTTTCTGAAATCGGAATAATTGCAAGCGTTTTATCACTTATTGTATAGTCGCGCATCTAAATCACCTCCTGACTGATGTCCCTTATACACTAAATATTTGTCGAAATTTATCACTTTTTGTCGATAACTGTTAAAAAATGGTAATTTTTTCACAAAAAAAAGAAAAATTGTAATACAAAATTTCTTTTTAGTAAGTTTTAATAGGTAATATTAGTTGTATTAATGTCTCATCTTTAGCACTTTTTATTACAATAGGTTTTATCTCACTGTTTAAAAGTACGACTATTTCGTTATCATCTATTGTTTTTAAAGCTTCCATCATGTATTTAGCACTAAAAGATATTCCGATATTTTCTCCTTCATTTTTATCGATAGAGATGTCTACTTCTACGCGACCGATTTCGGATGCAAACGATGAAATAGTGAGTTCGTTATTTTTAGTTTCCATTTTAACTATATTTTTCTCTTTGTTTTGTGTGAGTAGAGATGCTCTATCGACTGCACTATAGAAGTCACTATAGTTAGTAGTGAATATGATATTAAAGTTA
This sequence comes from Bacilli bacterium, assembly GCA_045541615.1. GTDB lineage: Bacteria > Bacillota_I > Bacilli_A > RF39 > UBA660 > RUG11867. The sequence continues at coordinate 5,280 of JAZQJK010000054.1, read as the reverse complement.
TCAGGTATTAAGTTATTTGTATTTGGATATGTACCACTTAAAAGGTTAGATTGGAAAGTAATATTCTTATAGATGAATAGTATTTTATTAGAGAAAATATGCATTTCGATATTTTCATCATCATTTATTATCTTATCTAGTTCACTTATATTACTTCCTGGAATTGTGATATTGATTTCATTTTTGATGAATTCGTTTAAAGATATAGTCTTTTTAGCAAGTCTATATGAATCTGTCGCAGTTATTTCCATTATATTACCTTGCAATTTAAAGTTGATACCGGTAAGCAGTGGTCTAGATTCTTGATTGCTTATAGCGAATACTGTTTGTTTGATAATGTTTTTAAATAGATTTCCTTTAATTATTATAGGGTCCTTTTGGTAATCTAATTTAATTTGTGGATAATCTTCAACATTTAAACAGTTTAGATTGAATTGACTGTTTTTTGATTTAATCATAACTTTAAGTCCATCTATTACTTCGATATCGATATTTTCATCTGGAAGTTTTCTTATGATTTCGTTGATATATTTACTTTGTATTACGATACTTCCTTCATTTTCTATGCTTTTAATTTTATCTCTTTGTATAAAAGATTTAATAGTTAAATCAGTATCACTTGCAGTTAAATATAATCCTTCAGAATTGAGTTCAAATTTTATACCGTTTAATACTGGAATAACATTTTTGATTGATATTGCCTTTGTGACATTGTTTAAATTTTCTAATAAGATGTTTTTTTCAATTGTAAATTTCATTTTTTCGTCCTTCTTTCTTTTATTTAATTATATATTAATAATAATATGTCCTGTGGAAACTGTGGAAAACTCAAATTTTCTTAGGTTTTACCTAGGTTTGTAGCCTGTGGATAACTTGTGGAAAACTCAAAAGTTATCCACAGTTGTCCACAGGTTATCCACAATTAGCCAATATTATTTTTAATTTCTTTGATAATTTCTTTTAATTGATTGTTGATTTTTAAGTCTTCTTTTATCTTATCACAAGCATGAATTATTGTTGAATGGTCTCTATTTCCAAACTCTAATCCTATTTTAGGATAGGATTCATCTGTATAAGTTCTACACAGGTATATCGCTATTTGTCTTGGATAATTTATATTAGCCGCTCGCTTTTTACTTTTTAAGTCCTCAATGGTTATTTTATAGTAATCCGCGACAGCCTTTTGTATTTTAGATATATTACTATCCATATATACGGAGTTTTTAAGGTAATCTTTGAGCGCTTCATTTGCAAATTCTAAGTCAATTTTGTGTGGTCCCATGATGGCCGCATAAGCATATAGCCTTGTGACAGCACCTTCTAGGTGTCTTACATCATTTTCGGAATTAGCAGCGATGTATTCAATTACTTCAGGTTCTACAAGATTTGCAACGGCGTGTCCCGCCATTTTATTTTTAATAAGTCTCATTTTTAATTCTAATTCTGGTGGATATATATTTACCGTAAGTCCCCAACTAAATCGCGTTCGTAAGCGCTCTTCTAATAGTTTTAAATCATCTGGACTTCTATCTGAACTTATTATAATTTGCTTGTTCATATCATATAGGTTATTAAATGTGTGAAAAAATTCTTGTTGAGTTTTTTCTGCTCCTCCTAAAAATTGTATATCATCTATCATGAGTACATCGATATTCCGATATTTTTCTTTAAAGGTTTGGATATAACTAGTATCTTTCTTCATATTTATAGATGTAAAATCCGATATAAATTGTTCACTTGTAACATATAAAACTCTTTTATTACTACATTTTTTTATATAATTTCCTACAGCGTGCATTAAATGGGTTTTTCCAAGTCCACTTTTACCGTGAATAAAAAATGGATTATATAATCTTCCAGGTTGCTCAGCGACAGCCAAGGCTGCTGTATGTGCTAGTCTATTCGATTCACCAATAATAAAATTATCAAAAGTGTATTTTTCTATTAAGTTATCATCATAATCCTGTGGATAAGTAGATGATTTTTCCACAGGTTTTGTATTTTGAGGTATGTTTTCTTCTACTTTTTTAGGAATTTCTTGTTTTATTAGTTCCTGTTTTTTAATATTATTTATTTCTTCTGTCAAAATAAAATCGATAACGCATCTTTTTCCGAGTATACTTTCCATTAATTCTTCAATGCTATCCAAATAACGTTTAATAAGAGAGTCCTTTATATATATAGATGGTGCTTCGATTGTAATCTTTTTAGCTTCTTTATCATCTTTCTCTATATCCTCTATATTATATATCCGACAGTTTTTAAACCAGGAGTTAATGGAAACAAGAGCAATACGATTTTTAAGAAGGTTAATAAAATTTTTCCAAATAATACTATAATCATCATTCATTCCATTCACCCCGCACTTCGTAAATTTGTAAACTTATTTTAACTTAAAATAAAAAAAAGATAAAGAGGTTTTTTCTAAAATTTAGTTTTCCACATAGTTTTCCACAATAACTGTGGAAAACTTTATCGTTTAATCCCTTTATTTATAAGGAATTCAAAAGTTTTCCACAGTTTCCACAACTTTGATAAATCCACATTGTGGATAACTTATCCACAGGGTGTGGATATCCTGTGGATAAGTCTGTGGAAAACTTTTTAAGACTAAAAACTTGACTTTTTCCACATCAATATAATATAATACAGTTGCTATTTAGATGTGGAGGTGCGAAAGATGAAAAGAACATATCAACCAAATAATCGTAAAAAAAGTAAAAAGCACGGTTTCTTTGCTAGAAAAGAAAGTAATATTTTAAAATCTAGAAGAAAAAAAGGTCGCAAAGTACTTTGTAAATAAGCCACTTTACTGTGGTTTTTATTCTATAATGAGGAAAGTGAGGAATAATTAAATGAAAAGATTCGAAATGATTAAAGATAAAAAACACTTTAATTACATAATTAAGCATGGTAAATTCGTAAAAGATAAAAACTTTGTAATATACTATGTATATAATAAAGAAAACGAATTTCCTCATTTTGGTATAGCAATAAAGAATAGTATTGGTAAAGCCGTAATAAGGAACAAATTAAAACGCCAAACGAGAAGTATTATAGATAATAATAAAAAATTGTTTAAAAAAGACTTAGATTATATTATAATGATTAGGAAAGATTGTTTAGAAAATTCATACGAAAATAAAAACGAGTCTTTAAATAGACTATTGAAAGGAATATATTGATGAAAAAAAATAAAAAATTAGTAGTCATTCTATTATTATTGATTGCAATGACAACAGGATGTACAAAATATTTATCAGATGATGATGGAAAGAGACTTACAAACGAACTCACAGGACAACCTGTAACTTCAAATATTTTATGTCTACCTGAAGATAAAGAATTATTAGAAATTTACAAAGAGAATAAAGATAATATGAAAGTAGATTTCGATTCACTTACAAAATGTTCGCAATTTTCTCCTGGTGACCTAAAATATCAAAGTTTATGGGAGAGTTTATTTATAAAACCTCTTGCGTGGATTTTAATTCAAATCGGTAAATTAGTTGGGAACTTTGGTATTGCTGTTATGATTTTAGGTGTGCTTATCAGATTAGTATTACTTCCAATTTCTAAAAAATCCGTAATGCAATCAGAAAATATGAAAAAAGCACAACCTGAACTCCAAAGAATTCAAAAGAAATATGGTAATGCAACTGACCAAGCAGCAGCAATGCAAATGAGTCAAGAGATGATGATGATTTATAAAAAATATGATATAAACCCAGCAAGTGGATGCATAGTTGCGTTCATTCAATTACCGATATTATTTGCATTCCTTGAAGTAATTAATAGAATACCTGCAGTATTTGAGGGAGAATTTTTAACACTTCAACTCGGTACTTCACCTTTCATTGGAATTAAAAGTGGAAATCTATTATATATAATTCTCGTAGTTCTCATTGCACTTACGACAATGTTATCTTATAAAAATTCAATGAATGCTTCAACTGGAAATGCCGAACAAGATAAGCAAATGAATATGATGATGAAATTTATGATAATTTTCATATCAATCGCGTCATTAAGTTTACCAACTGCACTTACCCTATATTGGATTGTTTCAAATGCATTTATGATTGTCCAAAATATTATTTTAAAAAGGGGAGTAAATAAAAGGAAAGGTATCTAGTCATTATGGAAGTAAATAAATATGTAGGAAAAGATTATGATGAAATTTTAAAAATGGCACTTGAAGATTTGAATTTAACTGAAAATGAAGTTATTGTTCATTCAGAAGAAAAAAAACAAGGATTATTTAAAGGTACTCAACTGGAACTCACAGTAACACCAATTACTGATGTTCTTGAATATGCAAAAGAATATTTAAAAGAAGTACTGAGTGCTATGGGTCTAGATGTTTCTTTTGAAACAAAAATTAGAGATAACCAACTCCAAATAAAAATGTTTTCAGATGATAATCCTATATTAATAGGAAAAGAAGGAAGAACTCTTTCATCGCTTCAAGTAATTATAAGACAAGTTGTAAAACAAAAATTTGGTAAAACTCCTTATATATCTTTAGATGTCGAAAACTATAAAGATAAACAAATCATGTATCTAGAAAAAACTGCAAAAAGAATTGCAAAGGAAGTATCTAAAACAAAAATTGCTGTTGAACTCGACAATATGAATGCATATGAAAGATTAATCGTGCATAATGCTGTCGCAGATTTTGATAACATTATCACAGAAAGCATTGGAGAAGAGCCAAATAGACATGTAGTGATTAAACCTAAAAATGTGGAATAAATTTTCCATATTTTTTTATAGTCAAAACTTGCCTAAACCCATTGTATAAAACGAGAAAAAATTGTATAATTTTCATAGGGTACAAAATATGCCCTATGAAAATATGAAGTAGAAAGGAGGAGTAGAGAAATGAAGAGAAAAGAAGTACTAACGACAATTTTAGCACTAATTTTATTATTATCAGTGATAACTGTGACATATGGATATTTCGTAGTGGGCCCACAAGTACAAAACCAAACTGCACAAGTAGAAGCCGGAACGATGTCTTTGACATTTGCGGACAATGACAATGGAATAGGTGGAGTACTAAACTTTGGAGAGAGCATAACTAAAAAATTCACTATCGAAAACACAGGTACTTTAGATGCGTATGCAAAGATAAGCTGGTTTAACATAACAAATACCTACTTAGAAGGCAGTTTAGTATATACATTAAAATTCTCAAATGAAGAAAATGGACATTATAGAAATTTCGTAACCGAGAAAAATGTGCCAACCAATATAACAAAGGGAACCGAAATTTTA
>JAZQJK010000053.1:0-3626 GCA_045541615.1 Bacilli bacterium | reverse complement strand
ATAAACTTAAAAGTACGACAAAAGGTTATGCATCTTTTGATTATGAATTATCAGGCTATAAAGAGAGCAACTTAGTAAAGATGGATATACTTCTAAATGGCGAAATAGTCGATGCTTTAAGTGTAATAGTACATAAAGATTATGCTTATCAAAGGGGAAGAACTATCGTAGAAAATTTAAAAGAAATCATACCAAGACAGATGTTTCAAGTTCCTATTCAGGCATCGATTGGTTCAAAAGTAATCGCTAGAGAGACGATAAGCGCGATGAAGAAAAACGTTCTCGCAAAATGTTACGGTGGAGATATTTCACGAAAAAGAAAACTCCTTGAAAAACAAAAAGAAGGAAAAAAACGCATGAAAATGATAGGGAAAGTTGAACTTCCTAGTGAGGCCTTCTTGAGCATTTTAAAAACAGATAAGTAGGTGTTTTATGCAAAAAAGAGAAATTTTTAAAAGAGAACTAGAATATATAAAAGATAAATCGATAAGAAATAGTGCCGAAGAGATGTTAGAACTACTTCCCGATTACTTTTTCACGGTTGAGGCTGCTAGTACAGGGAAATACCATCCGAAATATGCAACTGGCGAAGGTGGACTCGTAAGACACACTAAAAGTGCTGTTCGTATCGCTGTGGAACTTTTTGGAATATATAAATTCGACGATGAAACAAAAGATTTAATAGTGATGGCACTCATACTTCATGATGGCTTAAAAAAGGGACTAGATGAAGCAAAATATACGAAGTTTAATCATCCAGTCTTAATTGCAAACTATATAAGAGAAAATAAAAACAGGTTGACTCTTACTGAAGAACAAATCGAAAGAGTAGCGAGGATGGAAGCTAGTCACATGGGAAAATGGAATACTAACGAATATGAACCCGGTGTAATACTTCCGATTCCAGTGACTGTAGAAGAAAAGTTCGTTCACATGTGCGATTACATTTCTAGTAGGAAGTTTTTAAATGTCGAATTCGATAGTGACAACAACATACTTGAATAAAAATATTCAAAATGTTATAATCAAAATATAATTCAGGGTAGAGGTGAGGTATTTAAATGACGAGCATTTATATACATATTCCATTTTGCAGAACTATTTGTTCTTACTGCGATTTTACAAAAGTTTTATACAATAAAGAGATGGCGACATCTTATTTAGAAAAGTTGGAAAACGAAATCGAAGACTTTTACGATAGAGAAAAAATTAGAACTATATATATCGGTGGTGGAACTCCTTCCTCATTAGATGAAGAACAATTAGATAAACTATTTGACATCGTAAAAAAGTTTGATGTATGCGATGATTGTGAATTTACTTTTGAATGCAATATAGAAGACATCTCTCAAAATTTACTTGCCAAACTCAAAGAAAATGGTGTCAATAGACTGAGCATTGGAATCGAATCTTTTAATGGTTGTAAACTCGAATTCATGAATAGACGTGTTGACTATCGCGATGCTCAAACTAAGATGGCCCTAGTGAGAGAAAACGGTTTTAATAATGTAAATCTAGATTTGATGTATGGCATACCTGGCGAGAGAATGAAGGACTTAAAGAAGGACCTCGATATGCTTTTAAAACTCGATGCGGACCACATAAGTACATATTCACTTATAATTGAAGAGAAGACTATGTGCAAAATAAGAGAAGATGAAAACATAGATGCCGAAGATGAAATCAAAATGTATGAACACATCACAAAAAAACTTGCAAAAAAAGGGTATATTCATTACGAAATCAGTAATTTTGCAAAACCGGGATGTGAATCAAAACACAATCTAACTTATTGGAATAACGAAGAGTACTACGGTTTTGGTTTGGGGGCTTCTGGTTATAACAAGGGTTTTAGATACGACAATACGAAGAGTATGGATGAATATTTGCTAGGAAACTATAGAGCAAGTGAAAACCTTGTCTCTAAAACTGAAATGATGGAGAACGAAGTCATGCTAGGCCTTAGAAAGATAAAAGGTATAAACTTGCAAGAGTTTTTTGATAAATATGAAGTAAATCTTCAAGATGTTTTTCCAGTAAAACCTCTCGTGAAGAATAAAGAACTGATTTATAAAGATGGGCATATTTTTATAAATCCAAAATACATATATGTCATGAATGAAATCTTATTAAAATTAATATAAATAATATAAAGGAGTTTAAATTTTTATGAAAAATTTTTTGAAAAAGTTGATGTGTTTTTCAATCGCTGGTTTTATATGTTCAAATGTATCTGCTGCGACTATTTCTATTAGTGATGATACTACTGGTGCCTCTCAAAATGGCAAAAGCGTTGCTCTTGAAATAAAGGATGACAATTTAAAAGATTATACGAGTGTTGAATTTGAACTCATAGTATCAGGAACGAGTTATGCATCCATAGAGTATAAGCCTCAACTTCCAAGTGGAATGAGTTATGAGAATAATGGTAGCCATTATAAAATCAAGATGACAACTGAAGGTGCTACTTTATATGCTACATCAATTGGTAACATATCATATTCGACAACTGAAAATCTGAATTCTTCTTTCAAAATTAAACCGACAAACGTCAAATTCTGTAAGGTTGATGGTACTTGTGATGAGGTCGATAATGCGACAGTAAAAATAGATGAGGGAGATATAAAATATGCAGAACCAAAATCTGATGATGCAACACTAACCTCTTTAACTGTAAGTCAAGGTACCCTAACTCCAGAATTTAAAAGTGATGTTTATGAATACGAGGTCACTATTGCTGATACTATAAATGTCATAACTATAAGTGCTAAAGAGGCCGAAGGTGCTACTAAAACTGGAACAGGTACTAAGAGAAACCTTGAAATAGGCGAGAATACTTTTGTTATTGAAGTCACTGCCGAAGATGGCAAGACACAAAAATCGTATACAGTCGTCGTAAATCGTGGTACGTTAAGTGAACCAAGTGCTTATTTAGAAGATATAGTAATAAACAACATCGGATGTACACTAAGTCCAAAATTCGATTCAAAAAACAATAAATATACATTAGAAGTTCCATCCGGAATAGAAAACCTCGATATAGAATACAAACTTGAAGATAAAGCTGCAACCGCTACAATAGAGGGACATAAAAATCTCACTGTTGGAGAAAATCTCATCACGATTACGGTTACATCAAGCGATGGAGAAGAAACGCAAGTTTATGAAATAGTTGCAACTATTATAGAAGATGAAGATGAGAGTAGTGAAGAAGGTGCTGCCCCTGCAAAACCAATTGATGATGAAGATGATAAGGATAAATCTATAAGCATTTGGGTTATTATAGGTTTAATCGCTGGAATTCTATTACTAGTTGGAGGTCTAGCATTCGTTCTATTCAAAAAGAAAAAAACAAACAAAAATAATAATAAAAAGAAAAGCACATCAAAAATAGTAGAAGAGAAAAGCGACTTTGAAAACAAAAATGTAGAACAATTAGAAACTAAACTGTTTGATGATGAAAGAACTATGTCATATGAAAGAGAAATTCTAAACACATCAAAAGAAGTAGATGATTTAGAAAAAACGAAAGAATTTAATTTTAAAGATTTTAATTAAGATAGATTTAACTAAATGAATAGGGTGATACTATTCATTTTTTTAGTCAATTTTTATTGTTTAATCAT
>JAZQJK010000052.1:0-3050 GCA_045541615.1 Bacilli bacterium | reverse complement strand
AATGACATTATTAAATTTATAGAAGAAGTTATTAAAGATAATGTTTCTATTTTAGGTCATTCTTCTGGTGGTCTTATTGCTTCATATATTGCATCAAATTGTGAATTATGTTCTGGACTTATATTAGAAGATCCACCATTCTTTGCAAGTGTTGGAGATAGAAGATTTAATACATACAATTATGTAGATTTATCAACAGTGTGTCATAATTTTATATCACAAAATGAAATAAAAGACTTCGCATATTATTATTTTATAAATCAATATTGCTGGAACTTCTTTCCCGATGATTCCAGAGAAAAGATTAGAACAAAGTTAGGAGAACTTGCATTAAAGTATAGAGAAAAACATCCAGATAAAAATTTGAAAGTAATGTTTTGGCCTAAGAAATTTTTAGAAGCATTTAGAGGAATACAAAACTATGATCCTTATTTTGGAGAAAGTTTTTATAATGATTCTTTTAATGCAAATGTTGATTATAACAAACTATTATCTAATATAAAATGTGAAACATTATTTTTGAAAGCAAAAACTACAATTGGCGATGATGGTTTAATTCAAGGAGCTTTGACTGATGAAGATTTGGAACAAGTTAATAAATTAATTAGTAATATGCATATAGAAAGATTTGATTGTGGTCATGGCATTCATGTTGATAAACCAAAACAATTTGTAAAAGCACTAATAAGAAAATAACAAATTACAATTTATAGAGCAGAAAAACGCTCTTTTTTTATTGGTGCAGTGATAAAAAGTACTGCTAGAAATGAAACGGAAATTAATCGGAAATTGAGCAGGTAGTGAGTGATGGAAGTGATTTTTCTAAAAAAATAACATAGAATATTTTGAGAACAAAAACAATAAAAAAATAATTTTCTGAAAATTTGCAAACCTTTATAAAACCTAGTTAAATGCCTTTTTAATTCAGAAATTAATCAGAAACTAAACGGGTAGTGGTACAGGTAGTAAATCGGAAATCATTCGGAAAATAATCATAAATGAAACATATAGTGTTTTTTGTATAGGAGTTTCGAAATACTTGTGATATACTGAAAATGTCAACGAGGACAGTTCATATAAGGTACTAGTATCGTACCAAATAACAATAATGCCCGTGTTTGCGGGCTTTTTAATGCTTTTGGCTGATTTACACCTTAATTACATCTCATTTTTAAATTCATAATTTTTAGCATTTTTCTCAGGGATTATATAATAGTTTTTTTCAATAACTTCTTCAGTATCACTAATTCGCTCAGTAACACCGCTTAAACCAACATGTGAATGTCCAAATCCATGAGATGTTATATACTTAACATCAATTATAAATTAGATTTAATTTGCCTTTAACCAATAACTAGTCGACAGCCCGTATATTAAAAAAGGGTAAAAACACCTATTTTGTTTTTTTTTAGGCATGTTCCAATTTAATTTGTGCCTAGGAAACTTTTGAAACCCTAGTTTTTTTCATATTCCGTATCGATAAAATCCTTTATTTATAATTGCATTATCTGAATAACTATGATATATTATAAATGTGAAAAGCGGGGGATTAGCTCAGCTGGTTAGAGCGCTTGCTTGACGTGCAAGAGGTCATAGGTTCGAATCCTATATTTCCCACCATTTAAAAATAAAATCTCACCTGATATGGTTGAGATTTTTTTGAAAATAGGGTGATAAAGATGAAGTGGAATTTAAAGGAAATATTATCATTAAAGTGAGAGCAAAACAATATGGAAAAACATATAAAACTAAAAGATGGTAATTTAATATATTACAAGATAACTCCTTCATATATTTTAGACTTTATTTCAATACAAAAATTATATATAAAAAACAATCGAATAGAAAAAACTATTACCTTTTCTATGTCAGATGATTTTTACTTTGAAGCCTATTCGATGAATGGTGTTCAAAATGAATTCGAGTTTGAATTTAATATAAGTGACCCATTATATAAACCTCTATATAATATAATAAATCTCACTATAGATGATGATGCAACTGTAAGTGTTTTAGAGAATTATATGACTATAAAATATATTAAAGACGCCATACAAATTAATTTCAAAAACAAAAAGCCGAGCGATAAAACGCAAATATTTATTAAAAACACTGGTAGAGATATGAGAAGTAAAATAGAAGATTTAAACATCAAAAAAAGATTAGCAAATTTCTTCAAAGAATCTTTAATTAATTTAAATAAGCCTCCAAAAATATATTTCAACATTTTTAATGAGTGCGATTTTAGAAACTATGAACCAATCGGGGATAGGCCTTTACTCATAAGGATATTAGAACCATCATATAAAAAGGACAATATTCCATATAAAATAAACGCATCCTCATATATAGATGTTCTAGAGTTCTATTTAGAAGATACTATAAGTGGTGCATTTGTAAATGAAAATGATGTATTCAATGAAGAAAATTCTAAACTACTAAACGATTTTATACTCACTAATGACTTCGATGAAGTAGTGGTACACTGCTCACTTGGGATTTCTAGAAGTCCTGCAATAATGATATGTGTATCTAAAATACTAGGGGATACTCGCTTAGAAAACTTTATATCTACTAATTATCCTCATCATAATCTTCACATAGTAAACACGTTTAATGAGTATGACTATCAAAGAAAAACACTTCCATTTTATGAAATTGAAGGTAATGTATTGAACAAAAAATTGGTAGATAATATCGATGATACTGAAAAATTTTTAGAACAAATTTTCTTTACAGTTTAATTAAATGAGATTATAAATCACAATTGTTCTTGTAATTTCTCCTTAGATGAGATATAATTTTTATAGTCGAGAGTAGCAAGCAGGAGTTAAAATTTGCCTAGACTAATTTGGTCTAAACACTTGACAAGAGTTGCCCAGGCGTGGCAAGATTAAATATAGAATGGTTTTGTCCGGACCCAAAAAGAAAGTCCGGACCCAAAAAGAAAGTCCGGACCCAAAAGGGAAAGGACTTTTATAGTGCTATAAAATTTCCCTTCCTTTTGGGCACAATAATTTTCTAAAGATAATTATTGTCTATTGATATTT
>JAZQJK010000051.1:0-4893 GCA_045541615.1 Bacilli bacterium | reverse complement strand
ACATTCATAAAACTCAATGAATTAGTTCCTTGAGCATGAAGCAATAATAATTTTGGGTTATCTTTTTTTATTTCATAATAGTTTAGAACACTCTTATCATCAATTTTAAATTGATCATTTCTAATTTTCATTTTTTCAACTCCTTAACAAATTACTATTTTTCTATCTGATTATATTATATCATAAGTTTCCGATTATTTTCCGTTTTATTTCCGAATAATTTCCGTTTCATTTCAGTATTTTTTCTGATTTATTTTTATTAGTCATTTTTGTTTTATAAATATCACTTACTCATTTCACTACAAAATTTGAAACAAACAAAAAAATCACTTTTTCAAATTAGTGATTTTCCTTTATAAAACTTGGCTTTCTAGACTATCTAGAGAGTTCAAGTGAAACTCTTATGGTGCAAGGAAGGAGACTCGAACTCCCACAAGCGATGCTTACTACCCCCTCAAAGTAGCGCGTCTACCAATTCCGCCATCCTTGCATTATAATGGTGCTGAAAGAGGGACTTGAACCCCCAACCTGCTGATTACGATTCAGCTGCTCTGCCAATTGAGCCATTTCAGCGAACGGAGTACAATAATCTCTTTACGAGAATTATTATACAAAATATACAAATTATTTTCAATACTTTTTGAGTTATTTTTCCCATCTTGCAAATATTCCACATGGAAGCACGATATCACTGTTTTTAACTTTTAAACCTATCTCATCTTTAACTATGTGTCCACCAAAATTTTTAGTAACAGTCAGTTTAAGTACATTTTCTAAAACACTCATTGACAGCCCCGTTGTGTATGAATTTATCAAAAACATTATCGGTTCATCAGATAAAAGTAAAGCACAGTCTTGAACGAGAGGAAATAGATCTTTTTCAATATCCCAAACTTCACCGTTTGCACCTCTTCCAAAACTAGGTGGGTCCATGATTATTATGTCATATTTATTTCCTCGCCTTATCTCACGTTTAACGAATTTTTTAACATCATCAACAATGAACCTTATTGGTTTATCCTCGAGATTAGAAGATTTGACGTTTTCTTTAGCCCAATCTACCATCCCACGAGAAGAATCGACATGAACTACACTTGCGCCTGCCTTTAATGCTGCCACACTTGCACCACCTGTATATGCAAATAGATTTAGGACTTTAACTCCTTCTTTATTCGAATTTTTAATCTTATCGCAAATAATGTTCCAATTAGATGCTTGTTCAGGAAATAATCCTGTGTGTTTGAAACCCATCAATTTTAAATTGAATGTTAAATCTTTGTAATGGATTTGCCAAGCGTCAGGTAGTTTTTTGTCACTTTTCCATGCTCCACCGCCTTTGTTTGAACGCTCATACATCGCATCTGCGATATTCCAATTTTCGTAATTTATACTCGGCCAAATTACTTCAGGGTCAGGCCTATTTAATATGATGCCATTCCAACTTTCAAGTTTACGTCCATCTTTAAGGTCAAGAATTTTATATTCATCAAAATCTTCGATAATTTGCATGAGATTACCCTCTTTCAGTAAGACAATTATAGCACATTAATCACGTTTTTACTACAATTTAGCACGCATCATAGTTTTATATACGACTTTTATATTTTCTTTTTGGTCATGGTGCATATCTATGAAGTTGATATGCATTTGGTAACCGCTGTCTAGACTAAGTAATATTTCAACTTTACCAGGCATGAAGTTAATCGCACTCGTAGATATAGATTTATATGGAATAACGTGTATTTTTTTATAGTATACAGCAAGTGTATCTCTATCAAAAAGTATCAATTTTTTATCAGTAAATACTGCATAGTCTTTGCTATTTTTATAAGATAAAATTATCTTTTCGTTATCCTCGACATATTCTTTAGCGTAATCCGGAAGATTTTCAGTTGCAACTTCGGTTTTAAAATCAAAATATTTTGCTAGTTCTTTAAATTTTATATAAGACATTTTTACTACCTCTTTCTAACTATATTATACAATAAAGAATATAGAATTTCATCTAGTTTGACAACTTTTAGACAAAAAAAGAAGGCCTAAGCCCTCTATATTATTCAACTAATGTTCCTTTTACGATGTTACTATTTGCATCTTTATTTGCAACGATTAAATCTACGATTGCTTCTGTCTCAACTGTATAGTTGATTGTGAGTTGAGCACCTGGATTAATTGCTGTTAAGTTAAATCCGCTGAATTTAGCATCTTTATTTCTAACAGTAATCGTAGCATTTATAGATTTTGCTGTCATGAACATACTGTTTAAATTAGTCGTATTGATAGTATCGAAACTTGAAAGATTTACATCTTTAAGGTTTCTAGACCAATGGAACATTTGACTCATGTCAGTAACATTTTTTGTATCAAAACTGCTTAAGTCGAGTGATGTCAATCCATCAGTATATCCGAACATATATGACATGTTAGTAACATTGCTAGTATTCCATTTACTGAAATCAAGTGATGTCACTGATTCGCAATCTGCGAACATACCACTCATGTTAGTAACGTTTTTAGTATCGAAATTGCTGATATCTAAAGTAGTTACAGAGTCTACATCATAGAACATATAGTTCATCTTTTCAACGTTTGATGTGTTGAAGTTAGATACATCTAATGATGTAAGAGTTGATGCTCTATAGAACATATAAGACATATCTTTTACGTTTGAAGTATCCCAAGTTTCAAGACCTTTAATTGATTTCAATTTTGAAATATAGTATCCAATAGGACCAGCAAACATACGGTGCATGTTAGTTACTTTAGATGTGTTTAAATGTGTCACATCGATTTCTTCTAAGTTAGTATAGTTATAGAATAAGTAACTAGAGTCAGCTGGAAGCATTACTCCACCTTCTTGACCTAGGTATAATGTATTAGTTGATTCAACATACCAAGCCATTACACTTCCATCATTTTTAGAAGAGATGTCCCAAGCAGTAGCATCTTGTGGATAATTTGTATGATTTACTGTTTCTATTTTTTTGATGTTTGCTTTTGGAATGTTACTTCCGAATGCATTTGTTCCTTGAACATTTATTGGATTTAAAACCGCAACTGTTTTATCGATATATACGATTTTTTGTCCAGGAGTTGTAATATCATCGTTTGTAAGTTTAGCCCCTTCATTTCCTAAGAAATCAGTATAGCCTGTAACTTCTATTGCGATGTTACCTGTTACAAGTGCATCTTCTTTTTTAACAGTATAGAATGCTTGATATGAATATTCACCACTGCTATTTAGACTACCACCTGTAAATTGTACGTCGATTGCATCGTTTATTCTTAGTTTTGGTAAATCAGTAACTTGTTCTTTAGTTGTCATATAGAAACTGATAGTTTGTTCTGGTTTTACAACCCATACTGTTTGACCACTTGATTGGTCAGGATTTCCACCAAGCATACGAAGTGTGCTGTAAAGTGGGCCTGTTCTATCGATAACAACATATTTTTGAGAAGCAAGTGCATCTTCTTTTGTGAGAACTACACCTACATTACCTGCTACATCAGCATAACCTGATACTACAAAGTCGATTTCACCATCAGCAAGTCCATCGCCTTCTTTAAGTTCTAATTTAGCAGTATAGATATAATTTCCTGGTTCATCTTTTGCTAAGTAAGATGAAATTGTTTTTGTACCATTGATTAGTACAGTTGGTGCAACATCTAATTTTTCAGCAAATGTTGTATAGATGTATACGATGTCTTCATTAGTAGCGTGTCTAACTACTCTGCCATCGATGTCTTTTCTAGTTCCACCAATAATTCTTACGCTTGAAGCAATAGGTGCACTAGCGTCTTTTACATATACCATTGTTGAAGTATTACCTGCTTTGTCTGTTACGACAACAGTGTTTTCACCTTCTATGAATGTATATTCAATACCATCGTTAATAGTGATTTCTTTACCAGTAAGCGCTAGTTCATCACCATTGATGACAACTTTTGCAACACCGTTAACATCATTTAGTTTAATATTGATTTTGCTGTATGGATTTTTACCGATTGTTCCTTCAGCGAGTGTGAATTCTACTGGAGTTTTATCGATTATCACGTATTTTTGTGAATCCATAGCGTGTTCATTTGTTAAAGGTGTACCAGTATTACCTGCTCTATCTCCATAACCTTTAACTTCAAATGTGATTTCGCCATTTGCTAAACCATCATTTTCGTTTATTTCAAGTTTTGCAGCATAGATGTAATTTCCAGGTTCATCTTTTGCAAGGTATGTATCAAGTAGTTTTGTACCATTGATTAATACAGTTGGTAATTGATATAGTTTTTCTTCAAATGTAGTGTATACATAAACGATACCATCATTTGTTACATATCTTACGTGTTTACCATCTTCAAGATAGTAGTTTCCACCGATGATTCTTACGCTTGAAGCCACAGGTGCTTCTGTATCTTTAACAAATGTTTGTGTTACAGTATTTCCTGCATAATCTATAACAGTAACAGTGTTTTCACCTTCTTTGAAAGTGTATTCAGTACCATCATTGATTACGATGTCTTTTCCAGTAAGCGCGAGTTCATCACCATTGATAACGACTTTAGCAATACCGTTTGCATCATTTAATTGTAAGTTTAATGTGTTGTATGGATTTAATCCGCTAGTGCCTTCTGCTATATTGATAGTAGCACTAGTTCTATCGTAAACAACTACTCTAGAATTGCTTGTCTTAGTTTCATCGAATTCTTTTGTGTTACCTGCTTTGTCAGTGGCAACTACTTTGATGTCTAGTGTACCTTCAGTTAAAGTAGCTTCTTCTTTATCTATAGCAAATGTACCTTCATATACGAATTTACCTTCTTTTTGAGCGATATTCTCAAGAAGTGCCATATCTACATTTCTTCCAGCGATAGTAACAACTGGAGCAGTTTTTAACTCTT
>JAZQJK010000050.1:0-4506 GCA_045541615.1 Bacilli bacterium | reverse complement strand
AAAGGATAATCTTCTAATAAGATATATAGTTATACTTTTAATTATGTACATAATTGTAAAGGTTATACATAAAGTACGTGTAAAGTTTTCACACTAAAAATAGTTTATTATGTCGAAAGCGTTTAAAATTGTTTGAAAATGCCCTATATTATGGTCGAAAGGGTGATATCATGTCAGCAAATGTGATTTTAGAATATCAAAATCTAGTTTACAAAATTGCAAAGAAGTTTTATGGTTCAGAAAGAGAAGATTTAATCCAAGCTGGATTTTTAGGTCTCATGAAAGCATTAAAAAATTTCAATCCCGAATGTGGGGCTAAATTTAGTACGTACGCATATGAATATATATATGGAGAAATGTATGAAACTGCAAATGGTTGTAGGCCTATTAAACTTAGAAAGGAAAACATTAAATTATATAAAAGTGTAATAAAAGGTAAGGAATTACTCACACAAAAATATCAAAAAGAGATTTCTTATGAAGAAGTATGTTCTTATTTAAATATAGATTATAGTTTATTTGTAGATATTCTTAATTCGATAAACATCGGTATCAGTATTGATACTACTGAATTAAATTTGACAAGAAAAGATAACATAGATGATTTAATACTATTAAAAGAATCACTTGAGAATCTCACTAATTTAGAAAAAGATGTTATAAAGAGTAGATATCTCGAAGATAAAAGTCAAGATGAAACCGCTAAAACACTCGGTTTATCACAAGTGAAGGTGAGTCGCATAGAAAAATCAAGTAAACAAAAAATTCGCGATTTTATAAATAGTTAGAATAATTTATAACTTTTTGACCCAATATATAAGTGGTGATACTCGTGAATAAAGAAGAATATTCAAAGCTAGTTAAAAGCAAAAGTAAAAATCCACTCATAGTAGAGGATGCCTTTATTTCATTCTTAATTGGAGGTGTAATGGGTGGTGCTTATCACATTTTGACTATCTTTTTCATAGATGTAATCAAAATAAGTGAGACAAGTTCTCTATCATTATCTTGCTTGATTTTTATACTTGGTGCAGTAATTCTAACTGGAATAGGAGTATTTGATAGGCTGGTTTCTAAATTTAAGTTCGGGTTAATCATACCTATAACCGGCTTTGCACATTCTGTGACGAGTTGTTTAATGGATTATAGAAGAGATGGACTAATCACGGGGCTTGGTTCAAACATGTTCAAACTTGCTGGGTCTGTTATTCTCTATGGAATAATAAGTGCATTTTTTCTATCGATATTAAAGGTGATAATTTATGGCTAGTTTCAAATTAAAAAAGACATATTTGGGATATTCATCGAGCATTACATCTAAAAATGAGAAAATCGATACTAAATTCACATTAGATGATTACTTTATTGGAGAAAAAACAAGTGAAAACTCGGAAGTTAAGATGCAAAAGAGAATATTAGATGACTTAGAAAAACAGAAGAAATTCGATTTAATAATAGGGTCAGACCTCTCTAATCAACTTGGAATCATCAATGAAACTATGGTCTCCTATGATTATCCATTTCTAGGTATTTATAATGCTTGTTCATCTTATGTTGAGGGACTGATTTTGAGTAGCACACTACTTCAATCTAGTAAATTAAAAAATATAGTGACTCTCGTGAGTAGTCATAATTTAGATGCGGAAAGAACATTTAGGTACCCAATAGAATATGGATCACCTTTAAGGCCAACTCAAACATTTACTGCAACGGCATGCGTAGGTTCTATTGTAACTAAAGAAGAGACAAATATTACTTTAGATTATTGTACAATAGGCAGGGTCATAGATTACGGAATAAAAGATGTTAATAACATGGGAGCAATAATGGCACCTGGTGCAGCTGATACTCTCATAAGACACTTAAAAGATACAAAAAGGGATGTAGATTATTATGATGTAATACTCACGGGGGATTTGGGGAAACTCGGTTCAGAATTATTCAGGGAGATTTTGAACCGCAATGACATTACTATAAAAAAACACTTAGATGCAGGAAGCATACTGATTACTGATAAGGAACTCACTAAACAGGGAGGCAGTGGTCCAGTATGTCTGCCACTTATACTTACAGAAAAAATATTAAAAGATAAGAAGTATAAGAAAATATTGATAATCGGGACTGGTGCTCTTCATAATACTACATTAGTTAATCAAAAGAAAAGTATACCTTGCATTAGCCATGCTGTAAGTTTGGAGGTATCGTAATGGAAATATTTACATCTTTTATGGCAGTTGGCATTTTATGCGCAAGTGCTTCTCTTATACATGATTTATTTAACTTTACACCGGGGCATATCACAAGTCTTTTCGTTCTCATTGGGACAATTTTAGGTTTTTTCGGATTATATGATGTTCTCATAGAAAAGTTCGGATACGGTCTAAGTTTACCAATAACATCTTTTGGGAATAGCTTGATAAATTCAGCATATGATGGCTTTCAAAATGATGGTCCGCTAGGTATTTTATCCGGAATGCTAACTCGCACATCCGCAGGAATATGTGGTACAATAATATTCAGTTTCATAATTGCAATGATATGTAAACCAAAAGATTAAAAAAAATAATCTTTTTCCCATTATCATGATATACTTATATAGAGGTGCATTATGATACTTATAAAATACACATTTTTAATACTCGGAGTAATTATTTCACTTTTTCTAATATGTTTTATGTTAAAAAATTCCAAAAAAATAAAACGAAATAAAAAATTTAGATTTAGGCTTATCGTTCTTTTACTAATCACTATTTCATTTAATATAAGTGGGTATTTTCTAACTGAGAAATATTTACTCAATAAAGAAGAAAATAAAACAGTTGAAAAGGATGATACAGAAATAAAAGAAAATATAAATAAAAATTTGACGAGTAATGGTTTTGAAATCAAACTAGTTGATGGAGTAACTTATATAGGTGGACATCTAATAGTGAATAAGACTTATCCACTACCTAGCGATTACATCCCTATAAATACTCACAAAACGGTTACACCAAAAACGACAATCTGTACTGATTGTATCGTAAATGAAGCATATAATGCATATATCGATATGAAAAATGATGCTTCAAAACAGGGACTTACGCTTTGGATTGCAAGTGGATATAGGTCTTTCAGTTATCAAAATGCTTTGTATGAAGGTTACGTTAATAGAAGTGGAAAAGAAGCAGCGGATACATTTTCTGCAAGAAGTGGACACAGTGAACATCAGTCAGGTTATGCATTCGATTTGAACAGTGTATCTGATTCCTTTGCGACAACTAAAGAAGGTGTTTGGGTGAATGCCAATTGTGCCAAATACGGTTTTATCATTAGATATCCTAAAGGAAAAGAGGACCTAACTGGTTATAAATACGAGTCTTGGCATCTCAGATATGTGGGTAAAGACCTAGCAAACAAACTATACAACGGTGGAAACTGGCTCACTATGGAAGAGTACTTTGGTATTACTAGTGAATATTCTAATTGATAAAAATTAGACTATACTAAAATTGTACACGAAAATCTCAAACTATGAGATTTTTTTCATTTAATCGCGTTGACATGGTGATTTAATAATGCTATAATTTGTATAGTAAAAATATAGTAGCGAACCTACTTTGGAGGTATATTATGGAAACAGTTTTAGCAGCAACAGCACAGTGCATTGGACTTATGATTGGACTAGCATTCCTAGGACTAGGAATCGGAATCGGAATATTAGGAGGACGTGTTGCAGAGGCAATCGGTAGAAATCCTGAAACCAAAAACGATGTCGTACATTCAGTGATGACAATTTTAATCATAACTTCAATATTTATTCTATTACTATTCGCATTCTGCTTCCTACTATTATTCTTTAATCCACTAACTGCTTAGTATGATTTACTTATTCATAGGCGTGTACCTCGTACTTGCCGTTTTAGTATACTTTATGTTTAGGATTCTCAAAAAATCTGTAGAAAAGATTGGCGACCAATCCAAGACATACTATATTGACAAACTGCAAGAATACGATGAACTGATAAATGATAAAGAACAAAAATTAAGTGATTTAAACGAAGAGATTAAGAATAAAAAGGTAGAAGCAGAATCAATAAAAAACGAAATGTTTGATGGTCAAATCGATTTTGATATTAGCATAATCGATATTTTAAGTAGGACTAAATATCAGGATGTCAATATATTTGAAATCGAAAAAATGATAAACGAAAAATTCAACTACGATAATGAAAAAATTGTAAAAGAGTTTATTAAACATACTGATGATGGAAAAAATTTTGATTTTTGTAAAAAAATCAGGAGAAAATTTGATAGTAAAAAACTATATGATTTAAAAGTGTTAAGTAGAGAAGAACTAGAGAAAAAACTTAAAAAGGTTTTAAGTGATAAAGAATATGAACTATTTGAATCATATAAAAATACACATTTGAAATTTAAACTAGAAGAATTTATCACATTTTTGGATGAACTCGTTGAACTCAACAGTCCAAAAATAATAGTGTATGTGGGAAATAAGAGTGAAAA
>JAZQJK010000049.1:0-3971 GCA_045541615.1 Bacilli bacterium | reverse complement strand
CAATAGTTAGGAGTTGTCTTTGACCTGCAGACACAGAATCGTTCTCAGCAAATAACGTATCAAGTCCATTCGGAAGTGATTTAATAAAGTGACCAAGTCCTACAGTTTTTAAAGCACTGATTATCTCACTATCCGATACATTTTCTTTATTATATTTTATATTATCTCTTATTGTACCTTCAAAAAGCCAAGTATCTTGTAAAACCATTGTAAATAAATCGTGGACATTTTCTCGTGTCATATCCTTAATTGAAATGTCATCTATTAATATGTCTCCACCGTTTAACTCATAAAACTTCATGAGCAAATTGACAAGTGTAGTTTTACCTGCACCAGTTGGACCGACAATGGCGATTTTTTCTCCCGGCATCACTTTCAAAGAGAAGTCTTTTATTATTAACTTATCTTCATCGTATCCGAATTTAACATTTTTAAATTCAACTTTTCCTAAGATATCAGATGGTAAAACTTTTTGAGAAATCGTGCTCTCATCTAATAGTTCATTCTCATTTAAAAATTCAAATACCCTCTCGGCAGATGCTACAGCACTTTGCATTGAAGTTAAGCCTTGTGCTATTTGAGAAAGCGGATTAGTAAATAAACGCACATACACTATAAAAGCAACTATAACTCCGAATGATATACTACCTTTCATCGTCAAAACTGCTCCTACGATACAGACAGCGACATATGCAAAATTTCCGATAAAATTCATGATTGGTTGCATAAGTCCTGATAGAAACTGACTTTTTCTATTACATTCAAATAGACTTTCGTTTAATTCATCGAATCTCTCAGTTGCAGATTTAACCCCATTATAGGACCTAACTATCGTATAATTTGAGTATATTTCTTCGATATGTCCATTCATTTTTCCGAGTTCCTCTTGTCTTTGCAAAAAATATTTTTGAGACTTAGATAAAATAAATGACATGAGGACAAACCCTATTGATGATGATAAAACACCGGTTAAAGCCATTGTCACATTCGTTGCAAACATCATTATAAGTGACCCCAAGAAAAGTGCAATAGCCGCGATTAATGTCCCTAGAGACTGGCTTATCGATTGACCTATCATATCGACATCGTTTGTTACTCTCGAAAGTATGTCACCATAGGAATTTTTATCAAAATATTTAAGTGGTAATTTATTTATTTTTGTTGAAATACTTGTTCTAAGTTTTTTGGCAAGTTTATTGGCCACTGTGGCAGATAGTATTCCTTCCGTTAAATTAAATACTGCACTTAATATATAGATTGTTATAAGAGTAACTGCAATACTTTTTATTAAATCTAAATCTAATGTTCCCTTTACTCCTTCGGTGAGTGCATTTACTAAATCCGTTAAGTGATTTGGAGCAATTATGGAGAAAATAGAACTCAGTGCTGCACACAGTATGCTTATTATCAAAAGTGGCATGAGTTTTTTGGCAAAGTCATAAAGCATTATCAGTGTTTTTTTCATATTTTTGGGTTTTTCATATGTTGGTCCATGCCTTCTAGTGACAGTTTTTTTATCTTCCTGCATTATCGAGTTCCTCCTTTGATAGTTGTGAATATGCGATTTCTTTATATACTTCACAAGTTTTAAGTAGTTCTTTATGAGTACCAAGTCCTACACATTTTCCATCATCTAAGACTAAAATTTTGTCCGCATCCATGACAGTACCGATTCTCTGTGCTACTATAATAGAAGTCGCGGATTTAGTGTGTTTTTTTAATTCTTTTCTCAATTTTTTATCTGTTTTATAGTCTAATGCACTGAACGAATCATCGAATATGTATATCTCTGGATTACGAGCTATCGCCCTTGCTATTGCAATTCTCTGTTTTTGGCCACCAGAAAGATTAGTACCGCCTTGTGCAATATCATAATCATAAGTATCTTGCAATTTTTCCACGAAATCCTTTGCTTGCGCGACTTCAATGGCGTCTTTTACTTCTTCCAAACCAGTATTTTTGCCATTGTCACCATAATTCACATTATTATAAACAGTATCAGAAAACATCACGGCTTTTTGCGGTACGTATCCAAGCCTATTGTGCAATTCATATTCGTTAAACTCTTTTATGTTGACGTCATCTATTAATATTTCTCCCTTTGTTGGGTCGTAAAATCTCGGTATTAAGTTTACTAAACTAGTTTTACCTGAACCAGTTGCCCCAATTATTGCAAAGGTTTCACCCTTTTCTACTTTAAATGATATATCCTCTAATACATAATCTTGGCCATCGGGATATTTAAATGATACGTTTTTAAATTCTAGTGTACCCAGTTTTTCTACATCGGTAAGATTTTTGTCGCCACTTTTTATTTTTGCATCGGTATAAAGGACTTCATTAATACGTTTTGCTGATACACTTGCCCTCGGATACATTATAAAAATCATCGCGAGCATTATAAATGACATGATTACTTGCATTGCATAACTAGAGAATACTATCATATTTGCAAATATATCGATTCTTTCTAACATTTCTGCTTCCATCAAAAGGTTAGCACCTATTAGATAAATAGATAGCGTTAGGGTGTGCATGACTAGATACATTATCGGTGACATGAGTGACATCGTACGCTGGTTAAACATCTGTAAATTTGTGAGTTCATTATTTTTTTCTTCAAATTTATCTTCTTGATATCTTTCCGCATTAAAAGCACGAACTACTCTTATACCTTTTAAGTTTTCCCTTGTGACATTATTTACAGAATCTATCCTGTTTTGTACTTTTTTAAAGTTAGGTAAAACTATGAGCATGAGTGTGATTATTACTACGAGTAGTATTATGACAGAGGCACCAGTTGCTATACTCCACTCTATTCCTTTATCTAAAATTTTACAAACTGCCCATATCGCCATTATTGGTGATTTAATGAGAAGTTGAATTCCCATAGATATAAACATTTGGACGTGGGTTATATCATTTGTAGTTCTTGTTATGAGTGAACTGACTGAAAACTTGTTCATCTCTTCCATATTAAAAGTTTGTACTTTATTAAATAATCTTTTTCTAATTTTTTTAGATATTGTCGCAGATATAAATGAAGATAGATAACCTACAACGACCATGAGTACTAGACTACCAAAAGCACACGATAACATGTAAGCACCTTGCGTAAGTATATCCTTCATTTCACTTCCCGGAGTTTGAACAAGTCTTGTTATCTCTGCCATGTAATCCGGCATTTTAAGTTCTAACCAAACTTGACCTACTATTAGAGTCAGTATTATTAAGATGATACCGGCTTCTTTTTTATTCAAAGTTTTTATCAAATTTATCATAAATAATTCCTTTCTACTTTTCAAATTAAAAAGAGGAAATCCCCCATTTTAATCTCTATCTTGATTTCCATATATCAAAATGAGTCTGACTATCTCTAAGACAGCAGTTGCCACCGATGCGACATATGTCATCGCGGCTGCAGTGAGCATTGTTTTACTTTGTTTTAATTCGCCATCTACTAGTAAATGGTCTTTTTCAAGTTCCTCAAGTGCCCTTTTAGAAGCATCTATTTCTACGGGCAAAGTTACAAGTTGAAATAATAGAATAACGATTTCTAGACCAATACCAAGCCAAATGATATCGATGCTTTGAAATAAAATCCCTATTACAATTGCAATGTATCCGGCATAAGATGAGAAATTTACAAATGGCACTAGCATAGACCTTATTCTCATAAATGAATAGCCATCTTTATCTTGAAGAGCATGTCCACATTCATGTGCCGCGACTGATGCAGCAGCGATTGTTTCACCATTAAAGATATCTTTAGAAAGCCTTACTACTTTTCGTGTCGGGTCATAGTGGTCAGAGAGATATCCGGTAGTCTCGACGACATAGACATCACTTAAACCGTGTTTTTCTAAGATATGCTTCGCGATATCACGCCCGCTTATTTTTTTCTTATTTAAAACTGCAGAATACTTTTTATACGAACTACTTACAAAAACCTGTGCTCCTATTGTAATTAT
>JAZQJK010000048.1:0-3305 GCA_045541615.1 Bacilli bacterium | reverse complement strand
CATATAATATGGTAAGTATATGCCATCCAACTAGTTGCTGTAATGGTGGTAGATATGTATATTATCAGTTAGGTAGCACGATTAGATATTCTAGCACAACTTCATTTAATTACTCAGGTGGACAATATACTCAAACAATGGATACAGTACTTGCAAATTTCTATCAAAATAAAGTAGCAAATGCGGGTCTAACTTCAGGCTTAACGAGAACGAGGTCATCAGATAACCAACTAAGAAATACGACACTTCTAGGTAAAGATGAATACATAAAAATAGGTCAATGTAATTCAAGTGGAACGGGATGTAAATCTAACTTCCTATCTAGCTCAGGTAAAAAATTCTGGTTATTTGAAAATGCACAAATGTCTGGTTATAGGGATATGTATGTATATAACTACGCAGTAGGAACAGATGCAAACATTTATCAAGAAGGTGTTTCTATATATAGTTATAGACAATACTACATATCACCAAATCTAACAGTTAAACCGGTAATAGAACTTGTAAACCCTATAATAACAGGTGGAAACGGTACTGCAAGTGACCCATGGATAATAGGATAAGAGGGTGAATACATGAAAAAGAATAAAACGATATACATAATAATAGGGTTGGTCTTATGTTTAGTAGTGGTAGGTATCATACTTATCGCTACTAGAGATAAAGACTTCTCATTCACGGGTACAAACAACATAGTCTCATCACTTGAGTCACAAAACCAAGGGGAAACTGATGATTTAATCAAAAAAGATTTAGAAGAAAACAAATACAGACTAAGTAATGCAAAAGTATTTATAAATCCATACAAAACTTCCCCTTTAACTGCACTCATAACATTTATGACAGACAGTGAAGTTTCAGTAGAAGTCACAGTAAAAGGTAAAAACGGTAATGACTTAGTGACAAACTATGAAAAAGCAAAAGAACATTATATTCCAGTATACGGTTTATATGAAGATTATAATAACACAGTAATAGTTAGACTCTCAAATGGAGAATCAAACTCTATTACGATAAAAACCGAGCACATCAATAGTGCGAATATAACTGCAAATGTTTCTATTGCAGATAGAGAAAAACTCCAAGTGGGTGACTTGTATTTCTTTACATCGCCACTAAGTATGAATTCATATGCTTATGATAACTATGGTGATTTAAGGTGGATTACTTCTGATTACTATTATCACGATTTAGTACCACTTGAAAACGGCCACTTCCTCGTTGGCAATGAGACTATGAACGAAAAATTCCTAGTAACCGAAATACTCGAAATGGACTACTTAGGTAGAATATATAATAAATATACTATCGATGAAGGGTATTTAAATGATATATATGTCAAAGAAGATGGCAACTTCCTATTAGCTTCTGGTCTTAAATCAAGAGAGACATATTCTGATTATATAATCGAAGTCGATAGAAAAACGGGAAAAATAATTAAATCTTGGGACATAAGAAGTATACTCGAAGAAATTGACCCGAACTTCATGTCTAACAAAAGTGCTGATTATTTCTATAACTCAGGTATAGAGTACATTGAAGAAACAGACACTCTACTTCTAACATATTGGGGTGGTGAATTTGTCATCAACTTGAGTTATAAAAACTCAGAAATAAGATGGATATTCTCTAATCCAGATAATTTCTCAAGTGCTTTTAAAACATACCTTTTAAAGAAAAATGGAGAATATGATTATCCAAAAGGAATGCACTCTGCAACACTTGATGGAAAAATTTTAAAAGTATTCGACAATGGATGGAGTACAAATGAAGGTGAGTACAACTATTCACTATTAAAGGGTTCTTATTCAAGTGCAAATACGTATGAGATAATAGATAGAAGTATCGAACTTAAAACTTCATTAGATGAAGGAAAAAAATATTTCAGTTATGCACTTGGTGATTATAAAACATTATCAAATAATCGCGAATTGATATCTTTCTCACGTACTCTTGTCGACATAAATGATGGGGATGCAATAAATGACCATAGAAACTTAAAAACAGTTCTTGTCGAAAAATTAGATGGAAACACTGTATTAGAGTTCTCTTTAGATAACGCATCATATAAAGTATCTAAAGTTGCTATGAACGCATCATGTGGTTTCAGTTTCGATGCATTACACAAATACACGAGTCTCACACCAACTGAAGGAGTAGTCCTAACGGATGCTATAAAGAACAAAATAAAAGATGCTGAATTAAGAAACTATGAATTCGGTTACTCAAACAACATAATCGAATCCAATGTTGCATACATGCTCTTTGAAGAAGCAAAACTGATCTTAATAGACGATGACATGAACGGGGCAATGTACACTTTAAAAGAAAAAGATGCTCCAACTCAAAGAATAATTCCAGACTTAGACAGTGGTAAATACTACATCTACGTACTAGAAAATGGTACTATTTATAAAACCGACAATTACATAGAAATCGAATAAAATGCACAATCTTTGTGCATTTTTTCGCTTACTTGACAAAAAGTATCTATAAGGGCACTATTTTAATTGAAAAATCTATAACTTTTTTGTATAATTATAATAACGGAAGGATGCAGGTATATGGATAAATCATTAAATAAAGTAATCAAATCACATTTACTTCTCACAGTATTATCCGGTTTTGCTGTGGTTTTACTGATGTCAGGCGTGACATATGCGCTATTTCAAACTGAGCATAAGAACTCGGAAAACCAAGTTATATCAGTTGGTAACCTAGATGCATCCTTATCATCTACAAGTGGCACTATATCGATAAGTGACATATACCCAAAAAACAGTAGTGACCTTGCCGAGGGAGAAAACACTTATTCCTTCACGATTTCAAATACAGGTACATATGACCTCGAATACACGATTTACTTATCAAATAACACTGCAGAATTCGTATCAAATAACTCTTCATATAGTAGCTATACAGTCATGGGTACAGCATACTATGAATATATAAACTATCGTATGGACGATGAGACAACACCTAAAAACTTAAACCAAATATATGATGCCTCAAACGGGAGAATGACAATCCTAACTGGTCAAATAGAATCAGGTGCAACCGAAGAACACACGATTCAATTTTGGTTAGACAACGGAGAAACGACAGCAAATGGTGCACCAAATGCGATGAATGGCACGATTCTTGCTCTAAACATCAATATGGATGCAGTTGCGATAGAAATAGTTCCAGCATCTTTGCAAACACTTCAAACACTAGGTTTAACATCAAAAGGCGTAGCACCAACAAGTACGTTTGCGAATATATCCCCACCATTCGAATCGTATATAGACAACGAATTTAGTGGA
>JAZQJK010000047.1:0-6381 GCA_045541615.1 Bacilli bacterium | reverse complement strand
CACATATATTACAGGTTTAAGAGTAATCAAATTAAATGATTTTAAAAAATCCTTTTCTTCTTCGCTTAGTGGTGCAAGCCTCAATACATATCCATTTTCTAAATATTCTTTTGTCTTTTTAAGGGTATTTGCTTCCAATATTTCTAATTTATCTTTAGCCATGTCAAGTTTTCTACCCAACTTAGTGATCCTATTATCTATAGTTTCTAAATCTGCAAGTATCAATTCGGTTTTTATTATTTCGATATCGCGGATTGGGTCTATTTTTCCTTCGACATGGGTGATATCCTCATTCTCAAAACATCTGACTACATTTACGATAGCATCTACTTCCCTGATATGAGATAGAAATTTATTGCCTAATCCTTCTCCTTTAGATGCACCTTTAACTAATCCAGCTATATCAGTAAATTCAAAAGATGTTGGAACTAAACTTTTCGGTTTATATAATTCATTTAAGAAATTTAATCTTTCATCCGGAACTATTACTACACCGACATTAGGTTCGATAGTTGCAAAAGGATAATTTGCTGCTAAGATATGTTTTTTTGTTATTGCGTTAAATAAAGTACTCTTTCCTACATTTGGTAATCCTACTATTCCTGCTTTTAATGCCATTTTAATCACTTCTCTCTTTTTTTTGTATTATACCACAGTAATGGCAAAAATAAAAACCACAAATTGTGGCTTTATAAAATTGGTGAAGCACCAAATCCCATTGGAATACCTAAAATATAAAACAATATAATGATAAGTAACCATATCGCAAAAGTTGCTCCTGAATATGGTAATATAAATTTAATTGCACCAAATAGGTTTACTTGTTTTCCATCATCACTATATTTTTCTAAAAATGCGAGGTATATTACAAAGTACGCCATTAAAGGTGTAAGTCCGTAAGTGATACTTTGTGCAACTCTAAAAATTAGTTCAGCAAATTCTGCTGTCATACCCGCATTCATAAAGACAGGAACCATGACACCGCTTATAATCGACCACGATGTTATTGGTGATGGTACAAAAAGTGTTATGATTGCAACTGCTATAAACGATGAAAATATTAGAGGTAAACCAGTAAAATGTGCGTTCGCCATAAAATCTGCTATAAGTGCCGCTAAAACCGTTCCGATATTTGTCTCTTTAAATATAGAAATTAAGGTTGCCGCGAAAAATATGAGAACTAATGTCTTACCAATGTCATCAAGTGAGTGACCTAAGAATGAACATACATCCCTATTATTCTTTATTGTCTTGGCGCCAATCCCATAGAAAAGACCACACAAGAAGAATAAAATCGTGATGACAAATACAAATCCTTGATTAAAGAAAGAATTATAACCGAAGAGTTTATCAATATATAATGTTTGACTATAGTCAAGTAGGTTTCCAGAAAGAGGAAGGCCCGGTATGATATTATAAATGAATATCAATAAATATATACTTGCTACTCCAAGACTAAAAATCAATCCGCGTTTTTTTCTTTTATCGAGATAGAAAGCTTCTTCATCGTCGTCTTCGCCATATTTTCCCAATTTAGGAATTACGTATTTTTCAGTTATCACTGATATGACATACGATACCCCTAAGGTTGCTAGCACCATCACGAATAGATACGACCAGTTTCCTATTTGATATGTTGCATCTAAAGAATTTGCTGCAAGTCTTGTGTACTCGAGAAGTGATGATTCTATTGAATTCATAAATATATTGATACTCGTTCCACAAGTTAAGCCTGCAAATGTCATTATTATACCGGCTTTAGGATTTCTCTTACTATATTTAAAAAATAGAGCAATTATCGGTATTAAAACTATAAAACTTATATCTCCTATAATGCTTGCAACGACTGTTAAAAGCGATAAGAAGAATGTTACTCTATTTTTTTTAGCTTTTTGAGTTAGTAATGTGAAAAATGATTGTAAAAATCCACTTTTATCCATTATACCGATTCCGATTAGCGTGATTATTAATGTTGTTAACGGTGCAAAACTCGAAAAACTTGCCACCGTATTACTAAAAATCCATTTTAAACCTGAAAGACTGAGAAGAGAATTTACCGATACTGTTATCGTATCAAAACCTCCTCGTGTCGTATTTATCATGTTATAATTAGTCGATAAACCTGCTGCACCTAAAATTCCACTTACACATATCACAATTAAAATGAGAATGATAAATGTCATAATCGGATGTAATGCAGTATTTTCATCTCTTCTTTTTCTAGGCATTTTATTCATCTACCTTCTTTTTAAATTTTTTGTAAAATTCGAGTCTATCCATCATTATCTCATGACCACATCCCATGCATTTAAGTTTTAAATCTACACCCAATCTTGTTATTTGCCATTTATTTTCTCCACATGCATGTGGCTTTTTCATTATGACGTTATCTCCGAGTTCTATTTTATTTTGCATTATGCACCTCTATCTGATTATAAGGTATTTTAATATTATTTTCATCATATTTGATTTTGATAAGTCTCAAAGTTTCGCGTTTATATTTCCATACATCATCGGGTTTGCAATAAAATCTAATACCATACTTGATGCTCGAATCTGAAAAATCCATAATTCCTAAATATGCAGTATTATTCTTATCCATATTCTTCCATGTTTTTATCTCTTCGACGACCTCATTCAAGACTTTTTCTACTTTTTCTAGTTTTTCTTCATAAGCAGTTGGCACTAAAATAAGTTGTGATGCAGTATCCTGTGATAGATTAACTATTTCATTTATGTTTCTATTTGCAACTGTATATATTTGTCCATCGAAATCGAGAATCTTTGTACATCTAAGTCCGATTTGTATTACTTTACCAGTAAATCCTTTGTATTGTATGTAATCTCCGACTATATAGTAGTTGTCCATGATGATTGCCGCACCACTAACCATATCCTTAAGGACATCTTGCATTGCTAAAGCGGCTATTGCACTGGCAATTCCTAATCCAGCAATTAAAGAACTGACATTAACTCCATAGAGATCTAAAACAATTATCAAACCGAGTATTATTATAATGTATTTTTTAATATTTTTGATAAGACTTGCTATTGTAACTCTTCTCTTTTTATCACTGTCATTTTTGCTCTTTAGTATGATTTTTTCTACGATTATATCTACTACTTTATTTGCAACATAAACTAAAAATAGGACGAGTATAAGTCCCCAAACTTCTTTTTTGGATAAAAAGCTTAGAAGTGCGTCCATTTTTATTCACCATCCACATCTATGTTTATAATTTCTAATATTCTAGCGAGATCTTCATCGCTATCGAAAGGTATTGTTACTTTTTTTGCTGAAATTGTAACTCTCGTGCCGATTTTTTCTCTCATAGCGTTTTCATAAACTGAGTAGATAGTATTTAGTGGTACAACTCTATTTACCTTGTGTTTTTTAGCAATTTCCTCACCCTTTACTATGGTTTCTAATTGTCTTACACTTATACCATCTCTAACAATCCTATGAGCGAGTGCTATTAAATAATCTATATCTTCTAATTTGCTCAAAATTTTAGCATGTGCCATACTGAGTTTTCCATCTATAACTAGTAATTTTACCTCCTCTGGAAGCGATACTAATCCGAGAACGTTCGTGATATAACTCCTACTTTTGCTTACCTTTTTAGATAGTTCTTCTTGTGTAATTCCAGAGTGTTTTATGATATTATCGTAAGCTTCGGCTTCTTCTATAGGATTCAAGTCTTCTCTTTGGATGTTTTCTAAAAGAGCCACTTCCATCATCTGTTCATCAGTAAATTCACGAACTATAGCAGGTATTTTATCGTAACCAGCCAATTTTGCGGCTTTTACTCTTCTTTCACCTGCGACTATTTCATAACCTTTTATACTTTTTTTAACGATTATTGGTTGAAATAGTCCATGTTCTTTAATTGAATCGGCAAGTTCTTGCAATTTTTCATCATCGAATCTTTTACGAGGCTGAAAAGGGTTACTTCTAATCTCAGATATGAGTATATTCTTGATGTCTTTATCACTTGCTGTATCTACGATTTCTTTTTCAACTTGTTCGAAATTTATATTTTCGTTATTGAAGAGTTGTTCTAATCCTGTACCTAGTGCTTTTCTTTTAGTTTCCATCTCTTTCAATTACCTCCTTAGCTAAATTAAGATATGCTTCTGTAGCACGACATGTTGGGTCATATTCACAAATCGGTTGACCATGACTTGGTGCTTCAACTAATCTAATAAGTCTTGGTATTATCGTATTAAATACTTTGTCGCCAAAAAACTTTCTTACTTGTTCAACAACTTCTAAACCGAGATTTGTTCTCGAATCTAAGAGAGTTAAAAGTACACCTTCTATAGTTAAGTCTGGATTGAGTTTTGTTTGAGTCATTATGATTGTGTTTAAGAGTTGGGCTACTCCTTCAAGTGCAAAAAATTCGCATTGTACTGGAATTATAACCGAATTACTTGCCACTAGTGCATTCATCGTGTTTAGTCCAAGTGATGGAGGGCAATCGATAATCACATAGTCGAAGTGTTCTTCAACAGTTGCAAGTGCTTTTTTAAGTTGTTCATTTTTCCTAAACTCGGAATTATTATATTCCATTTGTACGAGTTCCATATCTAGTCCAGCGAGATTTATCGTTGCTGGTAAAATATATAATTTACTAAACTTAGTCTTTATAATTGCATCTTTTATTTCACATCTATCAGTGAGTACATCATAAACACTGTATTTTATTGCACCCTTATTGACTCCTAATCCCGTTGAGGCATTACCTTGAGGGTCTAAGTCGATTAATAAAGTTTTCTTACCGTGCTTACCAAGTGAAGCAGATAAATTTATACTTGTAGTAGTTTTTCCAACGCCACCCTTTTGATTTACTAAAGATATAACTCTTGCCATAAAAAATACCACACTTTCATTTTGTTAATTACTCCATTATTTTAACATATTTAAATATGATTGTAAAAGGTAAGTTTGAACATTATAGATAAAAAGCCTAAATTTTTTTATAAATGATTAAAAAACCACCCGTTAAAGGGCAGTTATATTTTTTTATTCTTCGTTGATTTTAGAACTCTTAGTTTCTTCGTTTATATCATCGTATTTAGATATTTTACCAGTTGTAACGAGTTCATCAATCTCTTCTTTTGTAATTGTCTCATGTTCTATGAGTGTATTACTAATAAGTTCTACCAATTTTTTATTTTCTTTTAGTATTTTAGTTGCTTCCTTGTAGCAATTGTCTACTATTTTTCTAACTTCATTATCGATTTCAAGTGCAACAGCATCTGAGAAATTTTTAGATGTATTATAGTCTCTTCCTAAGAATACACTTCCAGATTTTTCTTCTAGTTGTACTGGTCCTAAATCTGACATACCATATTCTGTTACCATAGCACGCGCTATTTTTGTAGCTTTACTGAAGTCGTCAGAAGCCCCTGTACTTATCTCACCGAAGAACAACTCTTCACTTACTCTACCAGCAAGTAATCCTATTATTTGAGCAGTCAATTCTTTTTTTGTAGATAAATTCATTTTTTCGTCTTTTGGCATCATCATAGTATATCCGCCTGCCATACCTCTTGGTATGATTGTAATTTTTTGTACATCAGCAGCATCCTCTAATTTAATGCCTATTACTGCATGTCCTGCTTCATGAAGACTTACGAGTTTTTTCTCACGGTCAGTGATTTTTCTACTAGTCTTAGCAGGTCCCATTAGAACTCTGTCAGTTGCTTCATCGATTTCATCCATAGAAATCTCATTTTTATTTCTTCTTACAGCAAGTAGTGCTGCTTCATTTAATAGGTTCTCTAAATCGGCACCACTGAATCCAGGTGTACGTTTAGAAAGATTTTTAAGATTGACATTAGAAGCAAATTTTTTATTTCTCGCATGTACTCCTAATATCTCCTCTCTTTCTTCAGCACTTGGATAATTCACCGTAACTTGTCTATCGAATCTTCCAGGTCTTAAAAGTGCTGGGTCTAAAACGTCAGGTCTATTAGTTGCTGCAATTATGATTATACCTTCGTTAGCACCGAAACCATCCATCTCAGTTAGTAATTGGTTAAGCGTTTGTTCACGTTCATCATGTCCCCCGCCAATACCGGTTCCTCTTTGACGTCCTACTGCATCGATTTCATCTATAAAAATCAGACAAGGAGCATTGTGTTTGGCTTCTTTGAACATATCTCTTACACGGCTAGCACCTACACCGACGAATAACTCTACGAAGTCAGAACCACTTATATAGTAAAATGGTACATTAGCTTCGCCTGCTACAGCTTTTGCAAGTAATGTTTTACCTGTTCCTGGAGGCCCAACAAGAAGTACACCTTTAGGTATTCTAGCACCTAATTTTTGAAACTTTTTAGGATTTTTCAAGAAATCGATCAATTCTGCGA
>JAZQJK010000046.1:0-6978 GCA_045541615.1 Bacilli bacterium | reverse complement strand
AATATTTGTACCTGTCTATAGAATTTTCCCTATTTTTACATAGCAGTTTTTCTGCTTCTTTTTCGTTTTTAATTTTGAGCGAATTGTATCTGACTTCGCCTTGCAAGAATGCATCGTATTTATCGAAATCGGGTTCTTTTGAGTCTATGGTGAGTTTTTCTCCGTCGTATCTCATGAGCATAGTATAACCGCATTCCACAGCGAGTTTTTGTTCCTCACTCGCACAGGACATTCCCTTTTTTATTCCCTGTTCTATACATGGAGCATACGCGATTATAATAGATGGTCCATTGTGATTCTCAGCTTCTTTAAATGCCTTGATGCATTGGAACATGTTTGCGCCTAAACTCACACTTGCGACATAAGTATTTGGATAGCACATTGCTATTTTAAAGAGGTCTTTTTTGCTAGTCTTTTTTCCATCATCCGTAAATTCAGCGACTTGCCCAGTACGACTCGATTTACTCGCCTGACCACCAGTATTAGAGTATACCTCAGTATCTAGGATGAGCATGTTTACGTTTTCTCCACTGGAAAGAACGTGGTCTATTCCTCCAAAGCCTATGTCATACGCCCAGCCATCACCACCTATTGTCCATACGGATGGTGCTTCTATATAATCTTTTAACTCTCTTATCTCCTTAGGAATGTTTTCTCCTTCGAGTTCCTCTTTTACTTTTTTAGTAATTTCAAAATTATCTTTATTTTCAAGCCACATCTCAAATAATTCACTGACTATTGGTGTGACTGTATTTATTGAATTCTTCATCGATTCTTCGAGTTTTTTTCTTTGAGTTTTATAGCCATTTAATATACCAAAACCGAACTCTGCATTATCCTCAAAGAGACTATTTGCCCATGGCACTTCGTATGGGGTGCTTGGAGCAGAACCTCCATATATACTCGAGCATCCAGTCGCATTTGCTATGATTAGTCTATCTCCAAATAGTTGAGTTAGAAGTTTTATATAAGCAGTCTCACCACATCCAGCACATGCTCCAGAAAACTCAAATTTCGGTTTGATGAGTTGTGAACCCTTAATAGTGAATTTATCTGTGATTTCTGGGTTTTTATAATAGTTAAATAGTGTGTTTGCAAGTACTTGCCTTTTTATGTCTTTCTCTCCAAACTTAAGGGCCTTTTCTCCGCCTTTTCCAGGACAAACTTTAATACAAGCACCACAAGATGTGCAATCTTTTTCACTGACACTGATGATATATCTATATAAATCGTCTTTATCGCCGATTAGACTTATTCCATCATGAGCGTATTCTTCATCCTTATCGAGTACGAATGGTCTTATGACAGCATGTGGGCACACTAAAGAACACATACCACATTGAATACAAGCATCTTTATTCCATACTGGTACCATCGTAGATATATCTCTTTTTTCGAATTTACTAGTACCCGCTGGAAATTCACCACATCGGTATTCGAGAAGTTTTGATACTGGTAGAGAATTACCCCTTCTCAAAGAAATCTCATCTAGGACATCAAAAGTCTTTTCCTCTTCTTTTAAGTATTCGATATCCTCATTATAAGGAGTTAAGCCTACAAGTGCTTCTTTTATGCACTGGACGTTTGAGTTAACGATATCTTCTCCCTTAGTTTTAAACTTTTTCTTCACAGTATCTATGAGTATTTCTTGATAATTATCTACCCCTAGAAGTTTTAGAAGAATTGCTTCAAATATAGTACTTATTTTTCCACTTAGGTTATTTCGCGATGCAATTTTTTCGGCATCTATCGTAAAAATAGTGATGTTTTTAGTCGCCAAATCTTCTTTAATAGTTTCGAGCATTTTGATGTCTTTGAATTCTTTTTCGGTATTTATTATTATTACGCCGTTTTGGTTTATATTTTCTGTAACTCTAAATTTGTTTAAATAGACATCTTTTGTAACAACGATGATATTTGGTTTAGTGAGATAATATGGTGAGTCAATTTTATTCTTTGAAAACCTTAGGTTAGATACTGTAACTCCGCCACTCTTTTTAGAATCATACTCAAAGTAGCCCTGTACGTATTCGTCCATATTGTTTCCCATTATCTTAAGTAAGTCTTTTGATGCTCCGACCATTCCATCTGAACCATAACCGTATACTAGTATTTCTTTATGATTGTTATTTATAGAGTATTTGTTTTCGGGTAAACTTAGATTTGTGACATCATCTATAATACCAATCGTGAACTCTTTTTTAGGATTATTTTCTAACATTTCGAACACCGAGTATATTTGACTTGGTGTCGTATTCTTACTAGAAAGTCCAAATCTTCCACCACATATCTCTATGTTTGTATCTTTAAGGGCACATGCGACATCTAAGTATAGAGGTTCTCCAATACTACCGGGTTCTTTTGCTCTGTCGAGAACTGCAATTCTCCTCACTGATTTAGGTAGTACTTCTTGTAATAATTCTTCTTTAAATGGTCTATATAGGTGAACTTCTACGCATCCGACTGGGTGTCCACTTTTGTTTAAATCATCTACAACTTCTTTAATCGTAGAAGTCACACTTCCCATCGCGACTATGACATATCTCGCATTATCCGGTCCATAGTAGTTAAAAGGTTTATAGTTTGTTCCCTGTACCTCGTTTATTTTGTGCATGTAATAATCTACGTATTTTACTACTCTATCGTAATCTTTGTTTCTTGCTTCCATACTTTGAAAGTAGATATCCTCATTTTCAGCCATACCTATTTGATGAGGATTATTTATGTTGAGTGCCCTTTTTCTAAAGTTTTGAACTGCCTCTTTATCGAGTAGTGATTCTAGTACATCATCATCGAGCACGTCTATTTTGTTAATCTCATGACTCGTTCTAAAGCCATCCATAAAGTGAATAAATGGCATGCTAGTCTTTATTGCAGTGAGGTGTGCTACTGCGGCTAAATCATGGGCACATTGAACGCTTCCTGATGCGAGTATGCAAAAACCTGTACCTCGGCAAGCGTATACATCACTATGGTCTCCAAAAATCGATAATGCATGCGTTGCAATCGTACGACTAGCGACGTG
The DNA here is from genome assembly GCA_045541615.1 of Bacilli bacterium. Lineage (GTDB taxonomy): Bacteria > Bacillota_I > Bacilli_A > RF39 > UBA660 > RUG11867. The sequence goes on along the minus strand of JAZQJK010000046.1, from coordinate 3,953 downwards.
CATAACTGCTGGTAATTCTTCTCCAGCTATTTTATACATATTAGGAATCATCAATAATAGTCCCTGACTTGCTGTGAACGTACTTGCAAGTGTTCCAGAGAGAAGTGCACCATGCATACAACCTGCTGCCCCTGCTTCTGATTGCATTTCGATCACATCTACAGTAGTATTAAATAAGTTCTTAATACCTTTACTCTTATTTGCATCAATGTTACTAGCCATGGGACTAGATGGCGTTATTGGGTAAATACTTGCAAGTTCACTGAATTTATATGCTACATGTGATACAGCAGTTGAACCATCCATTACTTTTTTCATTTATTAAAACCTTCTTTCATGATTTATTCTTTCGGTAAATCTATTTTCTCAAATGCACCCATATCATATACATCAAAACCTAAATTTAGAAGTGTCGCTTTAGCGATTTTACTTCTTTGGCCACTTCTGCAATAGACAAGTATGGTCTTATCGGTATCCAAATCGACATTTTCATCTATCGAATCATAAGGAATATTGAGTGCTCCAACTAAATGACCTTCACTATATTCTTCGTTAGTTCTCACATCGACTATGATGTAATTATCTTCATCGAGTATACTTAAAAGTTCATCATCTTTTGAAGAACATCCTGTCAAAAGAAGCGTAATCCCTAGTAGTGATAAAAACTTTTTCATATGACCCTCCTTCGTAGTATGACTATTAAATACAAATCGATTATAACATAAATACTAGAAATCGTGAACATTAAATTTCTCTCAAAATCTTTAGCTTTCTTAATCTCTTTCCTTTCTTCTTGAACTCTTTTGACATATTCGTTTTTTTCATCTATTTTGTCTTGCAACTCTTCTAAAACCCCGTCGGTATGAATGATTAAATTCATCGTATCTACTATATTTTTTGCTTCCTTTTTATTTATAGGTGCACCGAGAACAATAGAAATCAGATCGTGACCATGACTATTAAAATAGGTACCTAAACAAAGCCCAGCATCACTAGTAAAACCGGTTTTGCTTCCAAGTATTCTATTTAAATCCAAATTCAAGTATGAGTTGTAATAATAAAGAGTAGTTTTAGCTTCTTTACCATTTTTTAAAGTGTAATTTTTTGTAGTAAATATTTCTTTAAAAGTCTCGTTTTTTAATGCATACTCTAATAGTTTTATTAAATCGTAAGCACTGCTTTTATGAAAGGCATCATCGAGTCCTGTTACATTTGTAAAATGCGTATTTTTAAGTTTTAATTTCTTAGAAAGAGCATTCATCTTTGTGACATGAGCATCTATACTATTGCTTGCAGCAATGGCAAGTGCTTGAGCACAGTCAGCACCACTCGATAGAATCGTTCCATATAATAAGTCTCTAACTGTCACGACATCATTCATTTTAAGACCTAGTACTGATGCATCCCAAGGTATCCCCGATAGCATTTTAAAGTTAATTTTTAGCTCCTCATCTAAATTAGAAGTACCTTCTATAGCAACAATGGCAGTTGCTATTTTCGTAAGACTTGCGACGCTCACTTTTTCTTTAGAATCTTTTTCATAAATGACATTTTGTTCAGTGATATCATATACTATCGCATTCTCGCTTTCTATTTCTATATCAAGTGCATAAACATCAGTATACAAAAATATCGATAACAGTAAAATTAATGCTCTCATAAAAATCACTCTTTTCTCTATTCTTTCTCATTATATCATTTATTGTTTGACATCTCAAATTAATGTGATATTATAGATTTATAGGTGATTCATATGGATTTAACGACAAAACAACTCGTAGTGTTAGACTACATCAAAAGATTTATTGCAGAGCATGGTTACTCACCCACTGTTCGTGAAATATGCACTGGCTTAGCACTTAAAAGTCCGGCAACTGTACACGAACACATAAAAAAATTGGTACAAAAGGGAATAATAACGATTAATCCGACTAAATCACGTACGATTGAACTTTTAGTAGAGAACGAATATGTCATACCGGATAGAGAAATCGTAAAAATCCCTATCATAGATGAGCACAACTTAACAGACAATGCGCGTCAATACTTATCCGTGCCTGACTACATGTTAAACGGTTATGACCCTAAAAATCTATGTGCATATGTACATTTAAAAACGACTTACATAATAAATAAAAGTATTAAAGAAAACACTTTTAAATATGGCCTTTATTTAGATAATAAAAAACTCAGCATAGAAGAAAATTCTAATGCCGAGTATATCGGAAGCATCATTAGCAAAATCGAACTTTATTGATGCTTTTTTATTTCATATTATGTAGATTTAAAGTTTTTACATTTTCCCTTGCAGTGTAAATTTGGTCTTCTAATCTATATAGATTGAAATCGAACCACTTATTCCATGCTTCACTATCGTTTTGTTTGCAAATATTGGCAATCAATTTTCTATATTCATCTCTATGTGGGTAGTAACTAGGTGTTACATATATTGGAGGTAACTCAAAATTAAAGTCTGTTTTTTCATTTATAAGTTGCCACATTAAAGCATGTTGCATAACCCTTCCCATTCTAGTATTTCCGTCAGTAAACATCTGAAGAGCACCTAAAAGTCCGTGTATTAGAAATGGTTGCATAAATACATTATCAAATACTTCATTAGAAAGTCTTATGTTATATAGTTCTGCAAGTTTTTTAGCTGCATTTTTGACATCGTGATAATCGATTGGAAAATAGTGAATTATTCTTTCACCAGTGGAAGATAATTCTCCGACAAACTTTTCATTTGAGGTTCGTATCGAAGTATCATTTTCTGCTTGTGTTCCATATAGAAGTGCATGGTGAATTTTAAAGATGTCCTTTTGAGTAATATTTTTCTCTTTATTAGCATATTTAATCAATTTATCGATAGCAGTTTCTTGAGGAAGTTGCATATACATATCTACTAAAAAGGAATTTTCTTTTTCTAAACAATGATTTGTCTTTATATCCTGTAATTTTATAGTTTTTAAATATTCCTTTAAGCCGGGATTTTTATCATTTAATTCCGATATTTCGTAAAGATATGCATTCATTATTTCTTCCGTATACTCTAGATGATTTTCGAGATAATCGCTCATTTTAATTCTATCAACTGTATCGAATAGATATAGTCCCGCAACGGGATATTTACCAGATTCCATAGCAGCTTTGATTTGTCTTAGGATTTCTTTTTTTCTATCAAGTGCTTCACGCCTCATATCCATTTTATATTCCCCCTTTGTTTGAAGATTATTCTATCACATTTCTAAAAAAATGCAAGAACAAAAAGAAAGAGGCAGAAAACATCTGCCCTGTTAGTATTTATAGTTTATTTGAGAAGGATAAGTTTTAGGTTTATTCTATATTATCACACTATTATAGGTGCGAATACATACATTGTTGTTAAAATATTCTGGTTCTCTTTCCTCACACTTAAGTTTTTTAACTTCTAATCTAAATTCTTTAGGATTTGAACCATTTTTTTCTTTTTATGTTAAATTCTTTTTAAATTCATCTATCACCCTCATTTCTTACAAGTCAAGTATATGTCATGTTTTTGTATTGCCCGTGTATAAAAAGTGAAATTTTTGTGAAATCATATATCCAATAAGTTTACAAACGTATAATAGCCGGCGTATCCATCGCATTTAATTTAATCAAAATAATTTATCCTTTCCCTGTATTTTACGAGGAAAAGAAGCGATTGACAGTACTATAACCCTATAAAAAGAACGTTTTGATAAGTATTCGTTTGCAGAAACTAAAAAGAGAACTATTTTAGTTCCCTTTTTAAGTAGATTACAGCAAATGATAAACCGATTAGAGAAATGATACCAATAATCATGCTCGATAATACTCCATCAAATGTTTTTGGATTATCAATACTTTTTTCTGCTAGAATATATGTACTGAAGTGGTCAGTTTCAAACGAAGCAATTCCATCTTTTACAGTAGCGATATGTTCCTCTTTTTCG
>JAZQJK010000045.1:0-3450 GCA_045541615.1 Bacilli bacterium | reverse complement strand
GTAAAATCCAGTAAAGAAGCCGACATGGTAATTGAAGAACATCTAGATGAACTCGATGATCATATATCTAATACAATAAAAAAAGAAAAAATCGACACGACGTTTAAAAGTAGTTATGGATATAATTATTTTCCAGAAAAGGAATTTAAGGGTGTTATATATAAATCTGGCAATTATAAATCTTACGTAGTGACACTCGATGAAGGAAAAGGAGATAATTGGTGGTGTGTTTTATATCCACCGTTATGCTTAATAGATGAAGATGTTGAAGACAATGAGTACCATTTTTTAATAAAAGACACATTAGAAAAATATAATTAATTGGTGAGAAAATTTGAACCTTTTAATTATTTTTTTAATTGCCATTGCACTTAGCATGGATGCATTTAGTTTTTCACTTTCATTTGGAACTTTAAATTTAAAATATTCAAAAATAGTTTTATTATCTTTAAGTGTGGGAATTTTTCACTTCTTTATGCCCATTTTGGGTTCTATTTTAGGTTCTTACTTCATCGAATTTTTGAATATCGACATCTCCTTATTGACAGGAATTATTTTTCTATATATAGCAATCGAGATGTTTAAAGAATTTAATAACGATGAACATGAAGAGTTAAAACTCAACACGTTTGGAGTACTGACATTTGCTCTTGGAGTTAGTTTAGATAGTTTTGGTGTGGGGTTTACGATTTATGAGGATTTTAATCTTCTTTTACTAAGTTCAATCATATTTTCGATATGCAGTACACTTTTTACTTTTGCAGGGTTAAATATTGGAAAGATATTAAATAAAATATTCGGTTCTTATGCTATTTTAATTGGGTCTTTGGTCATGCTTGGTCTAGCCATTATAAATTTTGTCAATTTCTGCTCTTTTGATTGAAAAAAATCGATTTTTAGTTTATATTAATGGCAGTGATATTTATGAAAAAAATTAAAATTAATGGACAAAAAGAATTATCTGGAATTATTAATATAAGTGGTGCTAAAAACAGTGTAGTCGCCCTTATTCCCGCGGCAATTTTAACTGGTGAAGATGTAACTTTATTAAATGTTCCAAATTTATCTGATACTGAAAACCTCAAGAAAATACTTAATCTACTCGGATGTGAAATCGATTTTCAAACTAATAAACTTAAAATATCTAGTAAGAATTTAAAAAATTGTGTGATTACTGAGGAACTTTCGACAAAACTTCGCGCATCATATTATTTTATGGGCGCACTTCTCGCAAGATTTCATCATGTAGAAATATACTTGCCCGGTGGTTGTCAAATAGGAAGTAGACCTATGGACCTTCATTTTAAAGGCTTTGAAGCACTTGGAGCGCGCGTTACAAACGATGGTGATAAATTTACATTAACTGCTCAAGAATTACTCGCGTCTGATATTAATTTGGATTTTCCAAGTGTAGGTGCAACCGTAAATATAATGCTTGCAGCATCGATGGCAAAAGGTATTACTACCATAGAGAATGCAGCGAGAGAACCTGAAATAGTCAATATTGCCGATATGATAAATTCTATGGGTGGAAAAATTATGGGAGCAGGGACTAATAAAATAACAATAGAGGGTGTAGAAAAATTACATGGTACTACTTTTGAGACATTGCCGGATAGAATAGAAGCAGGTACCTACATGATGATAGGTGCTCTTACCGGTAAAGACTTAACTATAAAAGGTTTAGTACGAGAGCATTTACAAAGTTTAATAACTCATATGGAAGACATGGGTGTCGATTTTACAATCGGTGAGGAGAGTATAACTTTAAATAAGACGTCGAAATTAAATCCAATCGATGTAACTACTGAAGTATATCCAGGGTTCCCAACAGATTTAGGACAACCTATTTCAGTACTCTTATCACAAGCAGAAGGTACTAGTCATTTTAAAGAGACGATATATGAAAGCAGAACGGGACACTTTCCAGAGCTCGTTAAAATGGGGGCAAATATTTCTCTTGATGGCATGGATGCCAAAATAAAAGGTGTGACAAAACTTATAGGAAAAGATGTAAGTGCAACAGATTTAAGAGCCGGCGCAGCCCTAATAATCGCGGGACTAACCGCAGAGGGAACGACTAAAATATCCAACATAGAATATATTTTAAGAGGATACGAAGATATAGTTGATAAATTAAAAACTGTTGGTGCTGATATCGAAATAATAGATGAATAACTCAAAGTGTATACTCGCATTTTGAGTTTTATTATGTTATGATTGTTATAGGATAAAGAGGTTTACTATGAAAAATGAAAAAGTTGGTTATTTTATCGCCGAATTAAGACGTGAACTCGGTTTAAATCAAGCAGAATTTGCTGAGAAAATAGGCGTGACAGATAAAGCGGTTTCCAAATGGGAGACAAATGCATGCATGCCGGATGCTAATAATTTAAAAATAATTTCTCAAATAACGGGTACTAGTATTCAAGAATTGATGAATGGAAAAAGAGAAGAAAAAAATATAAATCTTCTTCCTGATGAGCAGATTAAACAAAGGCGTAGAAGCAAATCATTAAAATTTAGAAGTATATTGCTGATAATTATGGGAATAATTTTTATCATTTTATTTGTAATTTTATTACATTACTTTTTAAACACTCACGGAAAGTATCAACTATATACTCTATATTCTCCATCAGAAAAGTACCATATAGATGGCAATATAATGATAGCAAATGATATGAATATCATAAATATAAATGCCATAACCGTAAAAGATGAGGAAATAAATGATGTCACTATTTATCCATTTTCATACAAAGTGTGTTTGGGAAAAAACATACTTCATACCGAAAGCAGTTTAACATCGATACCGAATAAAAAGAGTAAAACTGAGGATTTGCAAGAATATATCGAAGATTTTCATTTTTATATTAAGAGTAGTGACCTCGTGCATTCAAAAAATCAATCACTCATTTTAGTGTTCGAATACTTTGATAAAAATTTAGATATTAAAGAATATGAGATGATATTTGAATTAGCGCGCTGTGAACTCTAATTACCACTTCTAAAATAATCTAACTTTATCTCGTAAATTCTACTAAAATCTACTCGAGATAGGTTTTCTTTTTTTTAAACTTTTATTATATTTTTTTTGAAAGGAGTAAGCAGTAGCATGAAAAAATTAATATCAATAATAATGAATATATTTAGAAGTTTTGCAAGCAATTATTTATGGCGTTTTAATTTTTCTATAAAATTTTATGTAAATTGATTTACAAAACCTTTTGCATTTCTAGAAAATTATGATATAATACCTTCGTATTAAATTTCTATGGCGCGATTTATGTGTCATGGCGGAAGGAGTTACATTATGAAAAAGAATTTACATCCAGAATTTAAAGAATGCACAGTTACTTGTGACTGTGGTGCAACTTTTACAACTAAATCAACAAAAGATGCTATCCATGTTGAGGTATGTAATGAGTGTCATCCATTCTACACAGG
>JAZQJK010000044.1:0-14394 GCA_045541615.1 Bacilli bacterium | reverse complement strand
TAATTATCAGATACACAGGTTCTTAAAAAATTTTTAACAGTATATTTAAAAAGTTTGTAGTTATATGGGTGGAAAAAATGTTAAATCATTTTTGCAAGAGCACTGTCTTACAATGGAGCTCTATTTTTCTATCTAAATATTAAAGAAAAAATTATTTTACTCGAGTTCGCTATGAATATAGTGGATTTTTTTTGTTTTATCAACCAAACGTGATATAATAGTTGCATCAAATGAGGTGTAGTATGAAAATATTAAACTTACTTAAAACTGTCGGATGGATTTTGAGTGTCGTTTTAGTTGTCGTTTTGATGTGTAATTTCTTCCTAGCAATAACTAACACTATATATAAAAAAGATGAAAATACCAGCAATAAAACTTTGACCGAATACATAAAAAACAACAACTTAAAATTTTACGATGAGAACATAATATGCAGTGCACTCGATAAAAATGAAATATTATACTATAAAGATGATTTGCTAGTACTTGAAGATTACTCAATATATGTTACAAATTTTGGTAGTGATAAAATATTTTCTAATGAAGAAAACTGTAAAAAAATAGAATATGATTTTGAATTTACTAGAGATGTCACCATAAATGGAAAAATGATGTTTTTAGATAAAGAAAACAACTTGTATACAGTAGATACTGAAAACGAGGTCGTAGAAAAAGCTGATTCGACATCTAAATCATTATATAACTTTTTCTATAGAGAAAATGGGATAGTAAGGCACTTTGGACTTGATGAAGAGAGATATTATGATGTTAAAACTGGAAGTGACTATATAATCAATTACCACTTAGTGACAAAAGATGATGGCAAGTTGTATTCCGAGAAAGTAAAAATGATTACTAAGGGTAAAAACAAAAATAGATATGAACTACTAGAGGAAGAGGTTAAACTGTCGGATGGGTATGGAATTATACAGGATATCGAGTTTTCAAATTTAGAATATAGTTTAGATGCAAAATTAAAACTCTACAGTTTTATTACAACCGATGATTACTACTTTTATAAACCGATAAACTTAGAAAAATGTGAAAAATATGAGGATATAGAGTGTGAATTTTCCTATGTTAAGAGTGACCTATATGATAAATACAAAAAAGATATCCTCTATTTAGGAAGAGATTACGCGATACTTAGAGATAAAAATGTGATAGAAAGCGATATCTTCAAATAAGTGACATAAAACGAATTATGTCCTTTTTATTTGGTTCAAGGTGTGATATAATTTTTGTAGAATAGAGGGCTAGTATGAAGAAGAAAAACGGTTTTATTGCAACATCACTTATATATTCGTTTTTTTTGGTTTTTATAGCAATAATTGCTGCACTTATAAATAGTTATATATCAAATAAGACAATACAGGATAGATACAACGAGGAAGTGTTAACTAAACTCAATAATGACACGTACTCTGTAACTGTTCGTACTACAAATGCATCTATTTTAGGTGGCGTTACTATGACTAATATCGCGATGAACGGTAACTTTTCTAATGGAACGAACTTTTGGAACAAAGCAGGAAGTGCTACATATACAAGGCTTGCGAATTACGTAGGTAGGTCTGCACTTCAAAAAAATAATGTCAACGTATCGGCATCTTACATGTATCAAAATTTAAATTTACTAAAAAACAATACTTACTATTATTCAGTAGATTACATAAATCCAAGTGGTTCTACTGCGCTTTATTCATATATAGATGGTGCAGCCAGTGCGAATAGAATTCAGATGAATGCTGGAACTTCATCTTGGACACATGGAAGTAATACATATAAATCAACTGCTGACCAAACTAAAAGGTTCATACTGGGTACATCTTTTGGAACGTATTACAATAAATCTAGTTACTTCTCAAATGTTCTAGTTATAAATCTGAGTGCTAGTTTTGGTATGGATGAGGAACCTAGTAAAGAGTGGGTCGATAAAAACGTGGAGTATTTCACTGGTACAATAGGTTTCATTCAAAAAAATAAGATTAAAAGTGGAGAGAGTATCAGTGTTCGAATTAGTCCATATGGTGGATATACTTGCAATATCAATAATGTTTCATGCTCGGGGTCCGCTGTAAAAAACTCTTTAAATAGTAAAAGAATTGATTCTGTAAATTACTATGATTTTGTGCTCAGTTCTATAAAGTCCGATGTGACTTGCAATGTCGTGTGTAGGTGATTATAATGAAGAAAAATAGAGGTTTCATACTACTCGAAACAATAGTAGTGATATCGGTGTTATGTGCTGTATTAGTGACACTTTACATGTCCTTTAGTAGTATCATAATATCTGTTAACAAAAAGAGTTTATATGACAATACAGAATATATTTTTAAGACTAATTTAGTGAGAGAACACCTAGAATCCTCTCTTACAACAAATCAATATAGTGGGCAAAGGTTCATACCTATTTGTCAAAACAGTCAGATGATGACGAGTACTAAGTGTTATACATCGCAATACAATAACAATTATAGAAATGACCTATTTAGGTTTTTAGGTGTAGAAGCAGTGTATATTTCTCTTTGGAATACAAAATCTTTAGAGAGTGGTGAATATATTAATGTTGAGGCCACTACTCAAAACTATATTAAATATTTAGACCCAGAAGTGATAAGTGGAAATGTTTATAGAATAATAGTCATGTATAAACAAGAAAATAACAACTCTGGAAAAGATGTCTATGAATACGCATCATTAAGATTTGGAAGCAGGGGCTGATTATGAAAAAGTTAAATAACAAAGGAATGTCCATGATAGAGATAATGGTTAGTGTCGTTCTCATATCAATTGTTTTAATATTTCTCATGAACTTATTTTTAAATATGAGAAGTATATATAATCAAAGTAAACTCGATGCATCATTTGATATCCTAGTGAGCAATATCATAAACGCGGTTGGAAGTGATATCGATGAATATGGATTAAAGAGTGCCGTGCTGAGTTCTGATAAAAAAACAGTCGTGTTTACTTTTAACACCTTTAGAGAGACAAACTTACATGAAAACATAAGTAAAGTTCTCAAATTGACTACAAAGAATAAAAAATATTACATCAGTTATGGGTATGTCGAATGTCCAAGTAGTACAAACAAAACGAGTGGCTGTGTACTCAATATGACTAATAATGAGAGACTGACAAATGTCGTAAGGGAGATGCCTACAAGCGCAATAGTCGGTACATTCACGAGAAATAGTGTTAATAAATTTATAAAAATAGAACTTCCTATATCGGATGAGAAGGGCAATCTCTATGATATAAACATATACGGTGCTACTCAGTAATTACACTTTTAAATTTGGGACTTTTAATCCCTTTTTTTGTTAACACTTATTATAATGATTTTTAGTTTTATTTAAAAAATAGGTTCATATATAATTGACTTAAAAGTCTATTCTTAGTATAATTATTTATAAGATAAGTGGGTGCATTTTATGAATAAGTTATACAATAACAGATTTATTTTTATTGTCGTATTAAGTTTTGTGGTGATAATGGTTTTGGCCTTTGGCTCGATCGCCCTTACTAAGAGGAATACGACTGAATTTGCGGGTGCTGGTTACATAATCAGTTCTAATAAGGTCCTAGAATTCGCATCTGGTACGACATATAGAATCAACCTGAATGAGAAGATAGTTTTCACTAGTGAAGGAGAAATCTATGAAGTCGACCAAAGTTCTTTTATTCACTATAAAAATGGTTCTATTGCACTTTTAAAAAATGGTGCATTTGTTGACCTTAAAGCTATCGGTGAAGAAATAGTTCCATATTATAACATCACTAATAGGTCTGTGATAAATAAAAGGGATGGCGGTTATACGATTAAAAATGGAGCACAAGATTTATATTTTGATGACATCCTACTAAGAGTTACTGAAGATAAATATCTCATCGCCGGAAAAGATATAAAAGTTAAAGTACCGGGTGTTGATGGTCTCATAAGTGGAGAATATTTCGAACTAACTTTTGTAGAAGATGGTATTATCCTTATCGAAAATGATGTTGACTCATATCAAGTTACTGCCGATGGAACAGTTATTTACATCGGTGATAAAACGGTGATAGATTTAAATACCAAGAATGTACTTTATGATGGTGAGAGCAGATTAAATATGTCTTCTGTCACTATTGATGGTAACGAGAATATAGATATAGTACCTGAAGAAGAGGAAAGTACTGAATCAGGCTCTGGCAGTGCTGGTGATGGTGGCTCAGGAAGTGGAGATGCCTCAGACGGTTCTGGTGAAGGCTCAGAAGGCACGGACGGAACTGGAGGAGATGAGGAGACTCCTACAAATGATGAGGTTTCTATCGAACTCGTTGACCTAATCGTAAACATCGAAAACATGACAGGTATTTTCCAAGTTAACAACCCACTTAAACTAACTGGAGAATTAAAAATAGAAATCACTAATATAGACACTAATGCGACTATCGAACCTACATCTAATATGACAACCACGGGATATTTAAGTGTCTTTACTGATGTCCTTGAGAGCAATAATAACTACATGCTAACTATAAAAGAAGTTAGAGGCGAGGGAAATGAAATCGAATATTTCCAAAGGATGTTTACGACTAATAATTTCGGAATTTCACTAAAAAAAGTGATGATAAGTGAAGATGAACTGAATTACGATGTCGTATTTACTGAAGAAAGTGAAGTCGAAGAAGTTCTCGCCGAACTATATGATAACGATGGCAATCTAGTAGAGAATAGTCAAAAAACGATAACACGAGAAAACAACAAACTAAACTACATAAACTTAGATAGCAATTCTACTTATACTATTAAACTCGTCGCATTTAAAATAAATTCAGTATCATATCTAAATGCAAATGGTTATATAAATAAAACGGTTAAAACTTTAAAACAAAAACCGACGATAAAATCTGTAAAAATCGAAGCAAACGATGATATGACAGTGTTTAATCTAATTATTGCAGGTATTGATGACCCTGATTCTAGTATAACTAATTATACTTATTCAATTTATGAAGATACAGATTTAGAAAATGCAGTTTATACTACAACTATTACTAATCCAACTCTAATCATGGAAATAGGTAAAGATGGAATGGAAGCGAACACTAATTATCGTTTTAAGGCGCTTATCGAATATAATGATAACGAAAAGGTTCGTGAAATTGAGACTAGTTTTTCAAATAAATTCATAAGTACAGGTGCTTCTGTTACATTTACTCAAAATAACGAGTTGACCACATTTAACACTCTTGCAGGTGAAATCGTTCTAGAGGACCCTGACTGTACAGTACCAATGCCAGGAAGAGAGATGTGCGATGGACCAAACACATTTACAGTGTCATACTATGTCGATGGAATTAAACGTTTTAAAGATGTATCATTTGTACCAACGGATAAACCAGATAAGTTTATCGTAGAAAACTTCATCCTCGAAGGACTCTCTGCAAATACAGAGTATACGATGGAATTAAATGGTGATATCATCGATGAAGGTGAAAGAGTATCACAAGTCATAATCGGTAATCCATTTAAAGGTTTAACTGCTGATATTCCGACACTCAAAATAGTCAAAAAAAGCGATAATGAAAGCACATTTGAATATCCAATCAATGTCACTTTATCATTAGAATCTAACAGCAGTTCTAACACATTCATCGACCAAGTTAAGACTATGAAAGTTACACTTTATGCACTTGATGCTTCTAACAACAAAATTCAAATTGGCAACATTGTAAATTTAACTACTGAAAAAATTAAAACTCTTCTTTATAACAAAGATTATCAGATGACAAATGAGTTCTTTGGAATAAATAACATAGAAGAATTACTTGCAATAAGTGAAGATTCAGGTTGGGCTCACATAAATTATATAATTGAATTTACTGATGCATACGATGTGCCAATTGGAGAAATAACAGAAGATTCTAATAAAATTGAAATCGAAAATAATGAGGTCAAAACTACTATTTCAAAATCATTCTTGCTCAATTACTATGCGACTGAAAGGGAGGCAACTACCGCTCTTGTCACTGAAATATTAAATAAAGAATTGGAAGAAAAAATCAAAGAAATAGATGGTACGACAATCGCAGCGTATAAAATCGATGCAACTATCTATATTGAAGATATACTTAGACAGTACTATGGTGTCACGGGTGCTAACAATGTGATAAACTGGGATTACTTGTATTATATATTCGATAAAGATGGAAATGTCGTTCACATGAGTGAGAAGACTAAATATATGACTCATACGTTCTATTTGGATGATGAAAAAATCGAGAACTTCGACCGTGGTAATGAATACAAATTCGGTTTCCAAATCGTCGTAAGTGATGGTGTGTATCCAGCTGAACCAGTAATCGCCCAAGATGAAAACGGAAAAGAACTCTTCAATCCAGTTAAGGAAAACCCATACATTGCAATGGCAATATGGGAAAGCACCCAAGACTCGATTACTTATATGTATAAAATAACAAAAGATATAGACAATGCTCTATTTGAAAATACACTTTACATTCATGATGCAAATGGTACTTTAATAGACAGTAAGCCGATAACGAAGAGTGATGATTATCAGTTCGTAACTTTCAACAACTTGGTGAATAGTACTACATATAAAATCATGTATAAAAAAGGTAATACTGCCTTTGAAAATGGATACACCGAAAACTCTAAGGGTGCGTTCATATTCGATGGTTTACATGACATAACAAGTGATTTTACACTTAAATATGAAGATTCCGGTAACCAACTTAGCATTCTTATAAATAGTGCTGAAATGGTTAAAAGGGCAGATGCTTATAGTGTCGTAATCACACCAAAAGTTAACTCACATGCAAAAGAATTTGTATTTACAATGAGAGATTTAGTCGATTGCAATAATGCGGGCATCAATAATTGTTTAGTAATAGATTATAAGGACCTAGAAAAATATCAAGGTGCTAATACTACAGTAAGCATCAAGGCTTTCTATGAAAATGGTCTAATCGGTTTAAATCAACAAGCAGAATACTTTGTTTTCAAAGATGATGCTAACGAAAAATACTTGACAGTATCACCTAGTGGAAAAGTCGCATCAAATGTCGCATATCCAGATGGAATATACTCATTTACGAGAACTGATATGGACATGCAAATCAAAAATCACATAAATAATGGCGAGTGGAATCACGATTTACCATATGCAAGTTTTAAACTCTCAATCGGCACAGGTGGTGTTGGATATAGTAATTATGGAAGCTTTAATCCTAAAGTAGTGAAAGAAGTGGATTTTACTACAAGTGATAACAACTTCTATTTCTCGAGTATAATACCTATGGTAAAAAGTAGATCTTCTAGTAAAATCAATACAGTAGATGTAACCTTAAATTTAACAGGACTCACTAAAACTATAATTCAAAACGAATTTAAAAGCGATGACTATAAAATATATGTCGAATTATATGAAGATGAAGGGTTTACAAATAAAGTCGCTGAACTTAGTAGCGAAATCGATTTAGATGACATCGGAAAAGACCTCGTCTATAAATTCGATAACCTAATGCCAAATCATACTTATTACTATAAAGTCTTTGCACACATACTCAGTTCAACTGGTGAATATGTAAAAACTGAATTATATGACTATAATAGTACTGGTATATTTGAAATCATTACAAAATCTGTTTCTACTTATGGTGTATCTGATATCTATGTTAATTCAGAATCCGTTTATGAGAGCAAAACAAGTGCAGATGAATATATGACTAGAAGTGTCGAATTGATAACTGAGTTAAAAGACACAACTAACTATAAATTATTCATTAGCGTTTTAGACAAAGATGGCAACAGGGTATTTGATGATGTAGAAATTGCGAATGAAGATTTGTCTGACAGAGTAATTCATAAATACGATATATCTAAAAACGGTTTCATCTTCGGAGAAAACGGTTATAAGTTGACAATAACTGCGATAACTACTGATACTGCTCAAAACCAACTCGTGCTTTACGATGGTGAGTTTATTCCACACTTAAAGGGTGATGAGACTATCACTGAACTACGCGAACCAGAATTTGCAGTGACAAATCGAAAGGTATACGTTCCTACTGGTGAAAACAAATATAGTATGGACTTTAGCATCGCAGTAAACGACCCTGACTTGGTAATAACAAATGCAGATTACTATGTCATGGTGACAGACGACTATGGAAACACATTTATGCCTGAAGGTTATAATATAGATGAAGAAGGATTTATTAAACTCAACCTAATCGATGAAATAAATACTATTCTAACTTATAAAAATCTCGACCCAGATTCATATTATTCGATCACAGTAAAAGCAGATACTTATAGAAATAATGCATCACTTGATAACAAATATGGAACTACATACGGATACGATTACATCGAAACTGGTAGTGAATTCAATATGAGTTTAGGCACAGGTACATTAAGTGTTTTAGATAATATCTTAACAATCGATTATAAAAATGCATCTAATTTACAAAACGTATCTAGAATTACAGCAACTGTACGTAAGAGCAACGCACTTGTTGGAACATATGAATTCACAAAAGATAATAATCTCGAGTTCATAAATGAAGATGGTGCATGGAAGTTAGTGATGAACTTAAAAAATGTGGCAACATCACTTAATGCAAATGACCAAATCCGTGTAATCATAAGATACTATGCATATAACCTCGATAATACAGAAGGTTTAGTCGAAACAGTAACTTATGCCAATTATGAAGCAGAATAGAGAGGGATAACTTATGAAAATAAGAAAGTATGATACAGCAAATAAAAGAAATATCACAATAGTACTGTGTCTATGCGCAGTTATACTGATAGTATTTTCCATCTTTATGAAGCGGGTAAATGATTTAGATAAAAAGGAATATGATATAGAAGTCAATTCTGTGTTATATGACAAAGATAAAAACATGTGGAACTTAGATAGCACTGGGACACTTAAAATAAAGTGGTCTGGTGCTTACTACATGAATTACAAAGATGAAGAAATCGCACTTAATAAACAAGTAGTAGTATATAATAATGCTGCAAAAACTCTAAATCTATACGGTACTCTTTATAAGATAAACAAAGATGCATCGGTAGAAACCTTGAATGATGAAACTATAATCGAAGATACCATAGTTCCAAAATTTTATAAACTAGATGATAGAAAATATCTCTTAATTGCAAGTGATATAAAGAGTGGTAATGGTAAATTCAATGCTGAAAACTACCTAATAGTAGAACTCGATAAAATCGGTAATGCTACTCTCACAAACAACAAAATAAATATGAAAACACTATCAGAAACACTGCTCACAACGAGTAGTTACACATTTGACATAGCGAATGAAATACTAAATTTTGGTGAAGAAGATATCGATTTAAAGAAAATAATTGGAAGTACTAACGAATACAAACCAAAAGAGAGTACCGAAGAAAATGACACTCCAAATAATGGGGATTCAGCAGGCGAAAATAGCGGTACTGGTGGTTCATCAGGAGATAGTGCCGCTGGAAATGGAACTGATGGTTCTGGTGAAGGTTCAGAAGGCACTGGTGGCGAGACCATCGATACAAATGTATACCAAGATAAAAACTTCAGTGTGGTTAAAAATACAGTCGGTACTAACTACTTAAATATAGATTATTCAATATATGACCCTAAAGATGAGTACCAAAATGTATTTTTAGAAATAGAAAATGATAATACAAAAAGCATTGAGACATACTATCTTGCTAAAAATGGTACGAACTTAAAAATAAGTGGCTTAGAACCGAATACCAAGTATAATGTTATATACAAATATTCATACTTCGATGAAGTAGAGGGATTAAAATATGAGGTATTTGATACAAATTATAGCATCACGACAAGAGTACCAGAGACTCATATCACAGTATCGAAATTGACAAATAAAGAAGTTCACTATGCAATAAGCGAAAATGAACCATTGATGTATGGAGCAAAAGTAGAACTCATTATCGATGAAGAGATAAAAGATTCATATATATTTACAAGTGAAAATCCGACTTCTACATTTAAAGGTGTTTTCAATTTATCAGAATATGAAGAAATAAATTATATAACGATAAAAACTACGAGCATAACCTATAAAACTGGTGAAGTAATAAGAGACGTAGTTATAAAGGTTAAAAATTAGGTGATACCATGAAAGATTTACTAAAAAAAATAAAGGGTGTAATGAGTAATTATCCTAGAATAGTAGTTTTACTTCTCGTATTGATATTAATCATAGTGATATTCGTGTTATTTAGAATTGCCGATGAGTACTTAAATTACAGCAAAGTGGATACTGAAAACTTTTATATGTACACCGGTGAAGTTAAACATGAATTCGAAGCAGATGTGACAATAAACAGGAAAGGTGTAATAAGTCAAATTAAACCTTATAAAAAAATAAATTTTACTTCTAATCCTATAATAAATGAAGATAAAATGATTTTTCCATCAGATATGATATTGTTACTACCTACAGAGAATTATAAAGAATACAGATTACTACCATATTCATACATAAATAAAGATGCTGAAATTGTAACGAAAGATTTCGAAGAAAAACTTTCAAATTACGTGCTATATGATGGCCAAGATACTTACTACTTTAGTGAAAAGGGTACACTCAAATATGATGATAGTACTATAAATCTAGAGTCGGGTTCATACGTGATTTCGGAAGGAAATAAAGTATTCTACTATGATTTGAAAAACGATAAAAATGGTGTAGTAGAATTATCTAATCGTGCGATTTTTCAAACTAAAAACTATGAAGTAGATGTCTTAAATGATACGATAGGTCATGAAGGAAATGTACTACCGACCAGTTTTGAATACATAGATTTCATATCAAAATACACTGATTTACAAAAATAAAGCCTAATTTATTTGACAATATCTGATATTTTAGATAAAATTGACTTATAAATTAAAGAAAGAGAGATGTTTTAGATGAGCAATTTAATTTTACTAGGTGCTGGT
The DNA here is from genome assembly GCA_045541615.1 of Bacilli bacterium. Lineage (GTDB taxonomy): Bacteria > Bacillota_I > Bacilli_A > RF39 > UBA660 > RUG11867. The sequence goes on along the minus strand of JAZQJK010000044.1, from coordinate 3,400 downwards.
GTAAGTACATTTTGTAATGATACTCATGAAATTTTAGAATTAGTTGGATGGGTTTTAACTATATTTAAAATCGCAATACCTTTAATCATAATTGCACTTGGACTTTTAGATTTAGGAAAAGCTGCAATTTCTAGTAAACCTGAAGAAATTAAGAAGAGTGCAACGAGTCTTGTTTGGAGACTTGTTGGCGGTATCGTTATATTCTTCATTCCAACTATTGTCATGCTAGTATTTGGATTCGTTAACGACTTCGGTGAAAACAAAGGTAATGTCGACTTTGATGTATGTTACGGATGTATCGTTTCTCCTTGGGGAGATGCTTGTAAAAATGCTAATAGCACAGTAGCATATTAATGATTTGACAAAACAAACAAAAAAAAGTATACTCTTAATGTATATTTTTTTTATTATATTATTTAGGAGGAATTTATGTCTATTTTAGCAATTCATACTGTTTGTCACGACTTATCACCATATTTACAACTCATCGGACAAGCACTCAATGTTTTTAAAATATTATTACCACTCATACTAGTCATACTTGGTGTATTCGATATAGGAAAAGCCGTGATATCGAGTAAGTCAGATGATGTCAAAAAGCACATGAAAAATTTTGCCAAAAAAATTATTGCATGTGTAGTAGTGTTTTTTATACCGACAATTTGCATGGTAATATTTGGATTTGTAGGTTCCTTTAACGACATAAAAAATGACAGTGGCATAGACTTCGATGTATGTTATGATTGCATGTTCAAACCTTCTGGAAAAACATGCACTAATGCAATTGAAGACAAATATGAAGAAAAATAATTGTCTCTAACTTAATACATATGATATAATCAATTTGAAAGTGGTGACCCTTTAATGAAAATTAAAATAATTATGACACTTATGATGTGTTTATTAGGATTCAATGTACTTGATGTTCATGCGGATTATGATGGAATGCAAAATTATACTATAAATTTTAATGATAGTTCTAATTATTCCCAAATCGATTTTAAAGTAGCAAAACTTGATAATAAATATGACTCAACCAATGATGATTATTGCTATTCACTTTTAGGCGAACAATTCTCGAAAGTTCTCGATAATATTTTAAAATTCATTCAGTATCTTGCCCCTATACTCGTCGTAGTATTATCCTTTGTCGATCTAGTGAAAGCAGCGATAAGTGGTGAAGCAGATGCCTTAAAGAAAATGCTCAGCAAATTTTGGAAACGATTAGTTGCTGCTATGTTCTTATTCTTCATGCCACTTTTGACAAGTGTGATTTTAGAAATAGTTGGAATAGTCCCACCATCATCGTGCTTCGAAAAACTGCCATAGAGCAGTTTTTCTATTTGACAGAACTTTTCTTTTTTGATATCATATGTACCATTCAAAGGGGGAATTATTATGTCTAAAAAACAATGTGCTTACTGCGTTTATATGGACCCGAAAAAAGTAGAAAAAGGTAAATACTATTGTGAGAAAAAATCTGATTGGAAGTATGCAAATTCAACCGATGCAGATGATTGCTATTCATACTGTGAAAGATGGAGAAAAGATATGTATATTTCTGATGAGATGATTAAAACTAGCGAAGAATATTTAAACTCAAATACTCAATACAAGTCACTAGGTTTATGTTATCTCACCACGATGTGTTCGATAATACTCGGTATGGAAGATAATTGCGAAGAACTCATGATGATGCGCAAACTTAGAAAAGATTACATGCAAAAAAATGAATCTTGCAAAGAAATGCTCATAAAATATGATGCACTTGGACCATCTATTGCTAAAAAAATATATTCCCTTCCGGAAAGAAAAGAAATAGCAGAAGAACTATTTGCAACATTTATCAAAGGTTGCTCAAAGTATGTAAAATGTGGAAAATATGAAAAGGCAGTGATTTTATATAACGAAATGATGGAAGGCCTTTATAAAAAATATATCACTTCATACATGATACCTGATAGAGCAATCGAAGCATATGACATCGACAATGCCGGACACGGGAGAATAACTCTAAAAATTAATTAATAAAGTCACAAATGGGAGTGACTTTTTGCTTTATTATAGATAGATTTTATGCTATAATTTTTGTATGGTGAGATTTATGAGAAAAATTCTAACTTTAATAACATTTTTTGTTTGTGCGTTTATGTCTTTTGATGCTTTAGATGTAAATGCTAGTACAGTTCTTTTAGAGGGACCGATGTATAATGAAATGGATGACTTTAGTAATCTATGTGCTGACTTTTCACCGGCACTAAGAATTGGTGGGCTAATAATTTACGCAGTAAAAATTTTGCTTCCAGTAATAATTATTTTTAAGGCAACCTTTAGTCTCTTTTCAACAGTTACAAAGGGAGATGCAGGAGAATTTAAAAAGAAAACAAAGAAATTAGGTTTTTCACTTTTATCGGGTGTTCTAATATTCTTCGTACCAACATTTGTATATGCAGTATTCGGTTTTATCGAAAGTTTTGATAAAAACATGAGTGATGATGCAAAAGTATGCGCCGCTTGTGTATTTGAACCATTTGATGAGATATGTACGGATAGTGTAGAAAGCGTCAAAAATAAGTAGGGCGGTGCTTTAAATGAATAATTTAATATTAATAAGCAATATTGTTACAAAGGCTTTTAGTGAGATTTCTACACTTTTAGATGGAGTAGTCTTTGGATTAGGTAAATTTGCTTTCGAAGCATTTTACTATATGTCTAATATTTCACTATATAACGATGTAATAACTGAATTTTCTGAAAGGGTTTTAGCCCTTGTCGGAATCGTGATGATTTTCGTTTTAGCGATTAATCTTTTAAATTACATAGTGGACCCAGATAAAGTAAAAGACAAAAAGTATGGTACATCTACTTTTATTAAAGATATAGTGATAGCACTTGTCGTCATAAGTATTTTACCAACTATTTTCTCGATGCTATATTCACTTCAAAATCAGATTTTAACATCAAACGTTTTATCAAATTTGATTTTAGGTGGCTACAGTGAAACTGGAACAAATATTGCAGTGAGTGATGCATGTGCGAATGCATCTGATAATGAACGAGGCCAATGTTATATAGAAAATGGTGCGAATACTATGGTTGCAAACCTTTACATCGCATTTGTAAGACCGGATAGTGATTTCTCAGCATTGGATTGTGGTACCGATAGGGCAAGTGAGTATCAGGACTACTGTGATGCATATGCGACTGTTAAGCAAACGGGTGACATAGCACCACTTTCCGCTTTCGCAACTAAAGATGGATATGTTTATTGGCCACTTATTTCAGTAGTAGCAGGAGTTGTATTCTTCTTCTATATGATTTCGTTCTGCATAAACCTAGCAAAACGTGTCGGCAAGATGGTAGTACTTCAATTCTTAGCACCAGTTCCTCTAGTCTTAGA
>JAZQJK010000043.1:0-2358 GCA_045541615.1 Bacilli bacterium | reverse complement strand
AGGAATGTACATATAAAAATCGAGATTTTCCAAAGGAATATATATATAAAAATCGAGATTTTTCAAAGGAATGTTAGTCTAAGTGAGTAATTTTCTCAATTAATTTTAAGTATTCTGGGTAATTTTTGAAGTTATTTTCTTTATTTTCATCGATGAATTTACTGCTGTCTATGTTACATTGAGTGAGTATTTTTAAATCACTTCGTAAGTCCGCTATTTTAAATATCATCTCTCCACTTTGCCGAGTTCCAAATAGGTCTCCTTCACCGCGCATTTTAAAATCTTGATCGCTTATATAAAATCCATCATTAGATTCAACTAATACTTTTAATCTTTCAGCATTTTTGTCACTTACCATGATACATTTAGATTCAAGTGAGTTTCTTCCGATTCTTCCCCTTAATTGGTGAATTGTTGAAAGCCCAAATCTTTCTGCATTGAATATGACCATCATAGTTGCATTTGGAACATCCACACCCACCTCTATGACAGTAGTAGAAATCAAAATTTTAATTCTACCTTCTTTAAAATCAGTCATTATTTTTTCTTTTTCTTGGGGTTTCATCTTACCATGAAGTACTTCACAAGGTACTAAGCCTTTATAGGCAATATCTATTTTTTCTTTTAAATTTTTTACATCTATAATGGGAGATTCCTCATCACTTTCAATTAATGGGCAAACTATGTACACTTGATGATTTTTCTTTATTTCTTCTAGCATTTCACTAAGTACTTTTTTAATATCTTTAAATTTGACTAAACTCGTTTTAACAGGTTTTCTACCGGAAGGTTTTGTCTTAACTGTAGATATGTCCATGTCACCATAAATCACAAGTGCATAAGTTCTCGGTATGGGTGTGGCACTCATGTATAAAATATCGGCAAGCATCCCCTTATTGTGAAAATTGTTCCTTTGATTAACGCCAAAACGATGCTGTTCATCTGTTATTACGAGTCCTAGATTTTTAAATTCAACATCATCCTCTAGTATGGCATGAGTCCCTATTAATAAGTCGACTTCTCCATTTTTAACTCCTTCGAGTACTTTTGTGCGTTCTTTTTTACTCATCTTACCCTTTAGTATCTCAGTGCGAATTCCATACTTTAGAAATATTTTAGAGATGTTTAAAAAGTGCTGAGAAGCGAGTATCTCCGTGGGTACTAGAAGTGCACTTTGATAAGATGCTAGAGTATTAAAGAATATGGCGATTTCTGCGATAATTGTCTTTCCACTTCCCACATCTCCCAATACTAACCTATTCATGCGCTTTTCGTTTGTCATGTCCTCTAATATCTCATCTACCGCTTTTCTTTGGTCAGTCGTTAAATCAAAAGGTAGGTCTTTTATAAAGTCATTGACCTTTTCTTTTGGGATATCTCTTTTTAATCCTATTTCCTTATTTCTACAAGACTTTAAGTAATTTATTTTAAACATGAATTTAAACAGTTCTTCATACTTGAACCTTACTATGGAATCTTTTACTGCTTTCAGTGAAGGCGGATTATGGATAAGCCCAAGAGCTTCTTTTTTTTCTTTAAAACCATATTCTTCATTTAGGTATTCCGGTATGAAGTCTACGATTCTAGGTTTTAGTTGTAGTGCATTATTGATGAGGGTATGTAAATGCCGAGAGTTTAAGCCAGAACTCAGGTGATATACCGGTTCTATTAATTCTCCATCGATTTTTTTGAGTCGTATATCGCTTGCAAGAATAGAATTCCTTTTCTCATCATATTCACCTACTACAGTTACTACCGTCCCGCGCTTTAAATTATTTTTCATAAATGCACGATTAAAAATAATCACGTTTACGAGGTGCTCGCCTGTATCAATTCTAAAATTCATCTTATTAAGATTCTTCTTAATATAAGTAGAAATAGGCATACTTTCAATTACACCACTTATCACGACTTCACCTGGAGTGAGCTTTGTTGGAATAATCACATTATATTTATAAGGATAGTAATTTATTAAATCATCAATACTTTTAACATCTATCTTTTTTAATGTCTCAATCATTTTAGGACCAATACCTTTTATTTCCCCTAGCACTTTTATCACCTTCTTTAGTTCGATTATAACAAATAGTGTTGTACTTATAAAGTGTATTTAGTTATTTATCATATAATTAAATTACAAAAAAAGTCAAACAAAAATTACCAAATTTTTACAAAAAAAATTTTATTGGTATTACCTCTAAAATTTTTTTAACTTTTTTTAAAAAAAGTGTTGACTTTCTTTGTGTTTTCTTTTAATATATGAACTACCAATTCACTTTATTACATGAAGGCGAATTGGTGCTAGTATCACACTAGCCAACCCCTTTTTATTCTTTTTTAAAGGAACCATCCTCAGGG
>JAZQJK010000042.1:0-3335 GCA_045541615.1 Bacilli bacterium | reverse complement strand
CTCTGAAAAAAACGATAATGACAAAGTCATGAAAAACGACATCAAAATTATCTGAATTAGCCAAGATTTATCGTTTTCTAAATGTTTAACCTTGCTATCTTTTTTTACTTTTTCTGCATATAAGTGTCTCTTTTTTAACATAACTAAACTCCATAAAAAAATGAAATGAGGACATTTCTATAATAAACTTTGATTCTTAGGTCAGGTTGGATTTCCCTCTAGTCAACTAAACATTACTGTTTAGCAGTTCCCTTTTAATGACTAAAAGATAGCGTTACCGGTTATCTTACCTGATTGCCACTTAGATACCACTGCAATCTTATAAAAATATCCACTCTAGAAGTTTTCCTCACAATGTCCATAATTTACTTAGACTTTTTTGCAAAAATGGTTTCATGTAGCGATACTTTTTTGTCCGTTGTACACCGATAAAAAAGTTGTCCACAATCCCAAGCATCTCCACTCAAGCCAAGCTACGCTATTCCTAGCTTTCGCCAAAAATAGGTTTAATCCCAGTTCGTAGGTATATACCCACAAAGTTGGGTCTCCACGAAAAAATGGAACGATTATCGTATGCCATTACGGTCGCCCATAATCTCTTCATTCTCAGCATCCACCCTAAGCTGGGCGCAAAAAGCAGACACCAAAAGTTTCACAGATGTGCTCTTTAATGACTTTTTAGGGTCATCTTCGTAATAGGCCATTGACTAGAATAATGTATCCTCACTTCTTTATAAATTATAGCACAATACTTATATTTTTTAAACTGGTAAATTTGACCTTTACTCAAAATACTTATTAAAAAGGCTCTTACAAGAACAGTATTGTACGAATCCTTTGTAACTTGCTTTTACTCGAGTGAATTTTTCTTCATCCTTACGAGACAATTTCAAAAACTTACGTTTCATCCTATTTTTAGTCGCATTTTTTATCCTAACTAAAAGTTTTCCATTTTTAGAAATAAATCTATATCCTACAAAATCAAATCCCTCTTTAGAAGTATATATTTTAGTTTTATCATTCAATTCAAGTTTAAGGCCCTTAATCTTCTCCTCTAAGAGATTTTTAACCATCTTAAGATGTTCTTTATCATTCGAAAAAATAATGCCATCATCCATAAATCTGACATATTCTTTTATATGCAAAGTCTCCTTAATATAATGGTCCACACTGTTTAAATAAAAAACCGCATAAATCTGATTAGATAGAGAACCAATACCGAGTCCTTTTCCTTTTTTATAACGTGGGATTAGGTCCAATTCTCTAAGCCTAGCCGTTGCCGCGGGACAATTCTTTTTAATCAATTTCTCTTTTTCTAACTTAACGAATCTATCTATTTCCTCATTGATGTACTCTTCATCAGTCGCATCTATCGTCTCATATAATATATTTAAAACGTCCTTTTCAGTAAAAATCTTCGCAAGTTCCGCCTTTAAAATCTCATGGTCGATGTTATAAAAATATTTTGTAATATCGAACTTTAAAATGTAAAAATTCTCATATTTGTTTTGCATTCTAATAAAATATTTTTTACATAGTCTAATTGCCTCACTTGTCCCCTTACCAGTTCTAGTCGCGACGTTTTCATCGATAAGTTTAGGAAATATCGCATCTTTTAAAAACTTATTGCTAACCATATGATTAATAATCTTATCTGGTATACTTTCACTCATCACAATTCTATACTTTGGATCACTTATTAAAAAAATATTATATCTACCGTGTTTATAACTTCTATTTTTGAGAGTCACATATATATTATTTATGTTTGTCATAAAGAACATATCGAATTTCATAAGTTTATTTTTATGCTTTGTGTTTTTACAGATTATTCTATAATTTTCTTTTATGAAATTGTAATCGAGTAACTCTTCATATTTAACTTTGCTTTTTTTCACTGTTTATCACCCCATAAGTGAGTTTTCTTATATTAGCAAGTCTCTCGGCATATTCAGAATATCGATTTTTTCCAAGCGCCTTATTGACATACAAACACTCAATATAATAGTCTATCATTGATAATTCAACGATTAAGTCTTTGAGATATTTATATTTCACTCGACTGGATTCATTCATATTTACTACATAATACCTTATAAGTCTTATAGAGGTTACAAACGAGTCTTGCATACCTTCTTTGATATATATCAAATTTCTAGGGATATTATTAGTGTATTTCATTAATTCAAAGGAAAAATCTTTGACACTTTTATAGAGATTAAAATTATCGTTCATATATAAATCACCATTTTAACATTATCAAATATTTATAAAACAATCACGCCACTTTTAGTAGACATAGCAGGTTTTTAGGTATATTAAAGGTAGAGCCGATAGCAAAGTCCCATTCTTATTAAAAAAACAGCACTTCGCGATACTCTACATATATTTAGGCTAAGCCATGGAAATAATTTGTTACCAATCAAAAAGTTAGAACTCTTTTTTTATGCTTCCTCGCACTGTAAGCCTCAGCCGACAGCTCTAGGTGACATTAGAAAATCTAATCGTAGCAGGTAGCTAGGTGCGACGCCCCCGGCGGGCTAAAAGAACAAAGGCACGAAAGTAGAGTAGTAAAAGTAGTAAAACTAGGCGACAGCGACCAGCCTCAAAAAACTACATACTGAGCACTAAACTAAAATCCTCAAAAAATCTCGGCACCTCATTATAAATTATTCCCAAATTAAATATAAAACATTTTTACTCTTTTTACAATATTTACTCACATTTTTTAGAAAAATTTTATCTATACAAAAACAAAAAAATAGAGCCCATAGTAAAATCCCATTTTTATAAAACAGTAAATTACGATACTCTATATGTTTTTTGACTGAAGTCATGGAAAATAATTTGTTACCAATTAAAGATTAATATTCTTTAAATACTTCCTCACACTGTAAGCCTCACCCGACAGCTCTAGGTGACATTAGAATAATTCTAAACCTAGTAGGTAGCTAGTGCGACGCCCCCGGCGTTAGTGACATTATTATTGCCGATATTCCCGGTAGTATTCACATTGAAAACTTTGGCAATCAGGTCAGTATTGAAATTACTAGGCGACAGCGACCAAAGGCTCTCTCGCAAACCAAAGGACCTAAACTCAAAAATAGTCAACCAAAGTTTAATGAACTATTTCCCAAGTAAATTTTAATATAAAATATATAAAAAGGCAACAAGAAGAAGTAATTCTATAAATGTTATAAATGTCAAAGTTAAAAGTTGATAATTTTATCGGATTTAACCTTGACATTACAAATATTTTAAAAGTAAATAAAAAAGATTATTTTTAATGCATAATTATAAATTATCAATTGATAATTTCAGGTTGTTGACAAAGT
>JAZQJK010000041.1:0-4481 GCA_045541615.1 Bacilli bacterium | reverse complement strand
AATATTAAATTTGCTAAATCATGTGTTGTCATTTTATCACTTCTTTCTATTGTTCTTTTATTAAAATTTTACTTTCTTTCATAGATTCGGGTACACTTATATCCATATATGAAAGAATAGTTGGTGCGACACTAGTTAAGGAGCCACTTATCAATTTCAGTTTTGGGTCAGTTATTATAAATGGAACTTTATTCGTCGTGTGCATAGTTGAGGCTTTATCATCATTAAACATGTTTTCTACATTTCCATGAGCTGATAATATAAATACTGTATAAAAATTTAATTCTGCACTTTCGATAATCTTTCCTAGGCATTCATCTAAAAACTCAAGTGTTTTAACGGTCTTATCGAAGTCACCCGTATGTCCAACTTCATCAGCACTGTCTAGACTTGCTAATATGAAATCGGTGTCCTTTTCCATACATTTAATGACCTGCTTAGAAAGTGCAACTAAACCGAGTTCTATGGTTTTCGTTGGGTCTATGTTTGGTGCTTCTACTAAATAATTATTACATTTCGCAAGTTTTTCATTGCTCTCGCCATTGAAATAATATGTTACACAATCAAAACTGCTCTTCTCAGCAATTCGTGCTTGAGTTAAACCTAGTTTACTTAAATATATACCTAAACTATTCGAAGTATCATCCTCTTCATTTATGAGAACAGTTGCATTTATTTTAGGGTCAACGGGGTACATCATGAGAAATTTTGTGTTGACTAATGGTCTAGTTTTAAACTCAGTGACTTCGCTTGGATTAGTAAGTGCGAGTAGTATTTGACTTGCCCCATCTTGATGATAGTTTACCCATAGTACTGCATCATTATCGCGTATATTTTTATCTGGGTCCAATAATATTGGCGGTAAAAATTCATCTGTAATGTTCCTAATATAACAGTTTTTTAGTGCGAGGCGTAGTTCTTTAACTTTTAATCCGATTCCATTTCTAATTAGTTCATAGTAAATTTTCGTTCTATCCCATTTTCCTTCGTTATCCATAGCATAATATCTTCCACATAAGGTTGCGATTGGAACGCCTGTTTCCTCAATCATTTGGACATATTTTAAAACACTCTTTGTTTCGACATCTTTTCCATCCGCGATGAAATCAATAGCCAAATCTATATTTTCTGTTTTAAGGTGATTTATGATGTTTATTGTATCTTCTATGTTTGAATTAATGCCACCATCGCTCATCAGTCCAATTATATGCAACCTACTTTTATGTTTTTTTACGTGTTCGATCGCACTTCTAATCGCCGTGTTAGTAGCAAGGTTATCCATGTCAGAGAACTCATTTACAAAAGAACTCCTCTGTTTTAAAATTTGACCTGCTGAAATCGTTTTGTAGCCAACTATTTCATTACCTGCTTGCCCTTCACGAAGTCCTACTGCTGGGCCAGATGCATCAAGAGTAGTGTTCGGATATTTCTCTAAAAGAGTTCTATAATTAGGCATATTGGCAGCACTTATTGCATTACCGACAGTACTTTCATTAATTCCAAACCCATCTATTATAAGTGTTAAAATCTTCTTCATATAATTCCCTTCTCTAACATCAAATTAAAATTTAATTTTTTCTGTACTTATAATATCATATTTGTCAAAAATTCTCTACTTTTATATTAAAATGATGCACTAGAGTATGGTATAATGTCATTATGTGGAGGTATTATGATTGAAGAAATAAAAAATCTAAAAAAGGTAGAATTACATCTTCATTTAGATGGTTCAGTAGTTAGAAAGGCTTTTGAAAAACTGACAAATAGAGACTTTGCTGAACTAGAAAAAGACGTCGTTGCGAATAAGAAGTGTAAAAATTTAAGTGAGTATTTGACTAAATTTGACGTCCCGATTAGTTTATTGCAATCTAAAGAAAATTTGCAATTTGTCGCAAGTGAATTAGTTAACTATTTAGAAAGCCAAAATGTCATTTATGCAGAAGTACGTTTTGCTCCGATGTTTCACACTAAAAATGGACTTACTTATGAAGAAATCATAGAGGCCGTGCTAAAGGGATTTAGTTTAAATAAAAACGTTAAAACTAATCTCATATTATGTATGATGCGTGGCGCAGATAGAATCGATAACATTAAAACAATTGACACAGCAATTAAATATCTAAATAATGGTGTATGCGCTATCGATATTGCAGGTGCAGAGGATAAATATCCCCTCGATGATTATGTAGAACTATTTGAATATGCAAAAAAACATGATGTTCCATTTACAATTCATGCGGGTGAAAATGGTAGTTTTAAAGAAGTAGAAAAGGCCATTAATTTGGGAGCGAAGCGAATTGGACACGGTATACACGCAATAGATGATAATGATGTGTTAAATTTAGTAAAAGAAAAGGAAATTTTATTAGAAATTTGTCCAACGAGTAATGTTCAGACTAATGCTGTGGATTTATATGAAAATCACCCAGTAAAAGATTTTTATAAAGATGGTGTAAAAATTTCTCTCAATACAGATAATATAACAGTCAGTGATATTACCTTAAACGAGGAATATATCAAATTACATGAACACTTTGGTTTTGATATAAAAGATTTTACGAATATGAATATAAATGCGATTATGGCATCCTTCTTAAGGGATGACGATAAAGAAAAATTTTTAAATCTCATAAAATAAGGAGCACCTTTTATAGATGCTCAATTTTTCTTTTTATGAGATTTGTCTTTGTATACTAAAGTTATGAATTTAATATTATTATTGTAAAAACGTTTTATGCGATGAGGTTCTTTAATTATTCTATAAAGCCACTCTAAATTAAGTTTAATAAAAATTTGAGGTGCTCTTTTTTTGAATCCGCTTATACAATCAAAACTACCACCAACACCGATATAAATACCCTTTTTTACATTTTGGAAATGCTTATATATGATTTCTTCCTGTTTAGGAATTCCAAGTGCTACAAAACAAATATCTGGGTTGAGTTTAATTATTTCTTTAAAAACTTTATCTTTATTATTTGTGTACCCATTCTTGTATCCCAAAATTTTTATATTTGGATAAGAGGTATTTATTTTTTTGACCAAAATTTGTAGAACTTCTTCTTCAGCACCAAAAAGATAAATTTTCTTTTTCTTTTTATTTGCGAGTTCTAAAAGTTTAAGCATGGTATCGCACCCAGTAATTCTATCTTTAATTTTGATATCATAATGTTTAGCAGTCTTAACTACGGCAATACCATCGGGAATTATGTCATTTTGTGTATCTAAAATTGCATTTTCAATAATTTCATTTTCGTTTGCAATTTTTAACATTTCAGGATTTGCAGTTAGTATGAATTTTTTCTCATTGTTATCAAGATAAGTTTCTAACTTTGAAAAATAACTGGAACTTCCATTTTTGTATATTCTGTTAAAAAATTTGTATAAATCATAAGTCGGTTTTATCTTAATTTTATGTTCGAATAAAATATCTGTTTTTAAAACTGTGAATAGAAGTAATAAAATTAAACAAACTTGAATGCAAGTTGCAATTTTTGTGTCCCCGAGAGTCAGGAGAATTGATACAAGGGCAAATGCCATATTTATCACGTATATTATTAATACTGTAATTCTTGGAGAAAATTTCATCTTAAGTAGTTGATGATGAAAATGTTCTTTATCTGGTGTTCCTATCGATTCTCCCTTTATAATTCTCCTTAGAATTGCAAATAGTGTATCAAATATCGGTATTGCAAGAATTACTATTGGAATTACTAAACTATTAAAGGTAACGTTTTTGAAACCAAGAAGCGAAATAATTGATATTATAAATCCTAAAAATTGACTTCCTGTATCTCCCATGAATATTTTTGCTGGGGGAAAATTGTGAACTAAAAAACCAAAGGTTGAGCCAAACATAATTATACTGAGGATAATATCTAATCCACCTATTCTATTAGTAATAAGTGCTATAATTGCAACTGTTAGGAAATAAATCGATGAAATACCTCCCGCTAAACCATCTAAACCATCTATTAAATTAATCGCGTTTATACAACTCACTATAAACAAAATCGTTAAATATGGTGCAAAATCTCCAAAGTTTATATAATAATCAAATAAATATACGTCTTGTAAAATTATATTTCCGTAAAAAACTATGATGCAGGCTGCGATTACTTGCCCAACCAATTTATATCGTGCTCTTAAAGGATTTATGTCATCAACAATTCCAAATAATATTATAACAAAACTCGCAATTATAATTGAAAGCATTTGCACGGTCATTTGCCCAAATAACATATAACAGATTAAAAAAGATAAGTAAATTGCAAGTCCACCTAGTCTGGGCATCGGAATTTTATGGACTTTTCTTTCATTTGGAATATCCATTGCTCCAATATGACTAGAAACTTTTTTACAAATTGGTACGAGTACTAAACTTACAATGAAACTGATAGCAGCCATCATTAAAACATTGTGACCATTTACAATAAGAGACATATAAACCACTCATTTCATCACTATTATACAACAAAATA
>JAZQJK010000040.1:0-2364 GCA_045541615.1 Bacilli bacterium | reverse complement strand
ATCAGAGAGATTTTTGCTTTTTGCTATATCCAGTAAGGCTTTATATGATTTCTCATCGTTACTGAGAAGTGAGAGTATTAAAGATGTGTAATCCACTATATCGAAGTTTATTCCCTCAATTCTCGGACACATTTTACCAGATATCTCTAAACTATATATTTTTTTAATATCATTTAAAACTCTTACATGAGCTTTTTTGTATAACGCAGCCTTATCGCGTTCAAAATCTTCCCTATTTATATAGCACTGCATGGAGACTTCATCTATGACAAAAAAGTATGTATCTTTGAATAAATCAATTACATATTTTTCACATTTACATCCATTTGCTGAGAGAAATATGAGACCCTTATCGACACTTTTCCACACTATTTCCAATAATGAATGCACGTTTTCTCTTAATATCTTGCACTCATCATGTGTACTATAAAGTGAGGATTTATTTATTATATCTGCATACATCGTATCAGTTTTTAAAAGTGCTATCGTGACTAAATCGTAAAGAGGAATGTCAAGCATATTCGCTATGTTATCTAGTCGTGTGTCCTTTTTTTGTGAGATATAACTAGCTGTGTTTTTCTCCTTTTTGTTACTCTCTTTAATCTCAGGATTAGACTTTAAATATTGTTCTTTAAATAGTTTGAAATTTGGAGATAAAAACTTACTTTGTCCATCACTTGAGATGTCCTTGTATGACTGTTTTATACCGAGTATGTATTCAGAAAAGTCACTTGAATTGATGCCGTTCTTCTTAGAAAAATATTCGATATCTCCGATAGTAAATCTATTAGAATAGTCGCCAGAATTTATTCTCTCTTTTAGAATCTTTTCTAGCAATTTATCCTTAATAGAACTCATATATATCGTTTTAAGTTTCTTATATGGGGTAGAAGCGACGGCAAGGTAGTTTCCCTCAAGTAGTTGATAATAATTACTGATGTCTATATCCATTATTTTAACAGCAAGGTCCTTGGTATTAATTTTCAAAATACGTGAGTATGTCTCGAGTTCTTCAAGATTAAAATTATTTAAATTAGATGTTTTAACCTTGATATCGAGAATTTTTCTTAAATATATTGTTTTGTTTTCTTCCAAAAACTGTTGTTTTAACTTTTGAAAATGTACACACTTAACATAGGAAGATTTACCATCAATGAGGCTTTTTATTTGTGATGCATTCAGTTTTAAAACTTGACTTGCAAATTCGTCAAATTGATATCCGCATTCCCTTGAATAAGTTTTAATCTCTTTTAAAGTGAAATTATAACTTGAATCGCGTTCTATTTTATCTATAATTATCTTTTCTAACATTTAACCAAAACTCCTTACAGTATTTTTTTATCCATGACTATCTCTTTAAAACATAGATATAGTTCATAAACATATTTTAAATCATCAATATCGGCATTTTTATAATCGAAATGCTTTAATTCATCGTAGATATTTTCTATTACGTCCACATCACTTCCATCGAGACTATTATAAGTTTCCATAAAATTGAGTATAATGTTCTCCAAGCATAAAAGTACTCTAAGTGTAGGAGAATGCCTTTTGATGAGGACATCACTCGATTTATTTGTCTTTCCATCTAGTATATTTTGTATATTTACAAGTAGTGTATTTTTAGTGATATTCTCCTCAGCGTTAATCCAAAAAGTTTTATAATCCGATTCGAACTTTTCTATGGCAAACTTAGTTTCTTGAGATTCCAAATCGAACTCAAAATTCTCTAAAAGCATCGTAAACTCATCAAGATATTTAGAATCACAACCATATTTTACAGTCAAGTATTTATCTTTTAAATAGGATTTTAACTTCGTATCGTAAATCGCATCTATTTCTTTTAATTTTGTTACCTTAAGTTCATTCATATTATAGTAGTTTTGTACTTTTTGTTTAAAACTTTTTAACTCTGTTCTCACCTTTTCATATGGCGAATCAGTGTAATCAATATTACTTTTTTGAGAATTTAATACCTTTTTTAGTTCTTTTAAGAACATTTCTCTAGATTTCATGTCGAGTGTATTTATTAATTTATTTAATTCTTGAACTTCATTTATTATGGGATTTTTAACCACCCCTGAATTTAAATACTCGATAGAACTATCTATTTTTTCATAAAAATCGAGCATATCATGTGTAGAGAGATAATCCAAATTTTCTAAGTTTTCCTTGAAACTAGTATAGATGTCCACGGTTTTTTCTAATGTGATGTCCTCTTCTTTTTCAAATAAATCTTTATAATTCTTTTTAATCTGCTTTAAAAGATGGCTATAATTTTCTTTTTGAGATAAAAATTTTATATTGCTATTTATTTTTTTTATGAGTGAATTGATTTCTTCACTTATTGCTTGATAAACATCT
>JAZQJK010000039.1:0-3557 GCA_045541615.1 Bacilli bacterium | reverse complement strand
AAAAATTGTGAATTTGAAATAGAAAATATTATTCCTAATAAAAAAATATGTGAAATGCTAAAATATTTAGAATACAAAAATACGGGCTGTTGCAATAATAAAAACTACATTTTACTTGTTAAATATTTGCCACTTATGGTATATTATTAGAGGCGAAGTAGGGTGATAGAAATGAATTACTTAATATATGGTACAAGTTATAGATTAATAGATGATGAAATAAAAAAAATCATACAAGGTAAAGAACATAGAACAATCTATTTAAATGAGACACCGATAGAAGAAATAATAGATGATGTATGCTATGAATCGATGTTTGATGAACAAAAAAATCTGATTATTAAAAATTTTGAAGAATTATTCCAAAGCAAAAAAGAGGAAAGTGAAAGTTTAAATAGTCTACTCGATTATCTTAAAAAGCCGAACAAAAATGCTATCCTTATATTCATAAGTAATGAAAAATTAGGTAATAAAGGAAAACAAGCGAAGGAAATCATAGCATTACTCAACGTAATTGAAACACCGATACTTACAAAACCTTATGAACTATCCAAAATATTTGGTAGCAAGATAAGCCAAGATGGATATGGTATTAGTCAAAATGCTCTAAATATGTTTTCAGAAAAATGTTTCTCTGATTATGACATCGCATACATGGAATTTGAAAAACTAAAAAAAATTAAACAGGGTAATAAGTTGATAACTGAAAAAGATGTCGAAGAATTAGTTTCAAATTATAATACGAACGATTTATTTGCTTTTAAGGATGCTATTATAAATAAAAATATTAAAAAAGCATTAAATATGATAGAAGAACTGGAAAATTCAAAAATAGAAATAGTACCACTCGTAGTCATGATTGCAAAAGAATATCAAGTTTTATATAACGTTCAAATACTAAGTGCCAAGAAAATCTCTAATGATGAAATAGGGGAAAAACTCGGAAAAATGCACCCATATAGAGTCAAAATGTTAAAAGAGAGTTCCCAAAAATATAGACCAGGTGAAATAGAGAAAATTATTTTATACTTATGTAACTTAGATTTAAAATTAGTTAGTGAAGATAATTTAGGGTTTGATGAACTGAGGAAGTTTTTATTGGAATTATAAAAAAATTGAGAAGATTTAGTGTTTCTCAATTTTTTCAGTATTTTTAAAGTTGATTTTAGATACATTTTTTAATTCTTCTTTTCCGTATTTCTCAACGAATTGTTTCCCAAATTCATCGACTACAGTACCAGCCCCTTTAGGAAAAGTCATACCATATTTTTCACTCATCTTATCCATTTCTTTAAGAAATATATATCTACTAATTATACTTGAAACAGCAACGCTTAGGCATTTATCTTCAGCATGAGTAGTAAAAGTGATGTTAGTTACTTTCTCAGATTCTGGAACAAGAGCAATGTGCTCATAATATTTAGTGACATAGGCAAATTGGTCTACAACTATATATTTATAATCATAATTATCCTTTTTTAAAATATTTGCAAGAACCTTATTATGGAGTATTGCCTTAACTTTATTCATATTCGTTATATTCACGCGATTATACTCTTCAGGCGTTAGGGTATATGATACAAAGGGAACTATTTTAGCAAGTTTAGGCGCTATTTCCAAAATTTTCTCATCAGTTATCTTTTTAGAATCACGTACTCCTAGTTCATCTATTTTATAAATGTTTTCCTTTGATACATAAGATGCAGTTACGACAATAGGACCAAAGTAATCACCCGTGCCGACCTCATCAGAGCCGATAGTGCTCACATGCTTATAAGTTGTATCCCTTAACTCTTCCTTCTTTTTCTTATCTTTTGCCTGTTTTTTAGCGATTTCAACATCGATATTTCTCTTATTTAAATGTGCTTCTCTATCTCTCCATAGGGCATAATCGATATCTGCGCCAATTCCTTGAAACATGATTTTTCCTGACTCATACATCGTAACAATCGTACCACAGTCTTCACTTTGAAATACAGAATATGGTGGTTTCTTATCCCTAGAAGTCTCTTTATAATGCTCGATTATTTCATCTTTTAAATTATCACTTACTTTAAAAACAATAGTATTCATAGATACACCTCTTCGATAAGAATTTTATCATAAACCAAATAAAAAGTAAAACCAAACATCTACTTAGTTTTACTTATAGAATACTTCCTAGTAACTTCATTGAAAATACCCGGAATGGAAATTTTATCATCATCTTTTAAAACGCGTACAACTTTTAAATCATTCTTTAAAGCATTATATATGATAGATTTATACTTCAAATATTTAAGATTTTCTTCCTTTTCAGCATTGGGTCTAAAATAGAGTATGTCATCACTGCTTATAAAAATCCAACCGATGACATCATCAAGTAGAACTTCAGCATTTTCGGATTTTCTTCTATACTCTAAGCATATTAAGTCAGTACTCGGATTATATGATACTTCCCACAAAAATTCTCCATCTACTCTCATCAAATCACCTCACTAGTCGGTATTATATCACGTTTTTTTATTCTCTTCTACTTATTTTTAAGTTCACGTGAATACATATCGTATAACTCTTTAAATCTATTAAAATGGACGATTTCCCTTTGTCTTAAAAATAAAAGTGGATTGATGACGTCTGGGTCGCTTGATAAATTGATTAAGTTTTCATATATTGCTCTTGCTTTTTGCTCAGCAGCCATATCCTCACTCAAATCAGCAAGTACATCCCCAGTTGATGCAAAATATGCCGCAGTGAATGGAACACCATTTGAATCTACTGGATATAATCCCTTACCGTGTTCAGTATAATAACTATCGAGGCCAGCTGCTTTCAATTCCTCAAAAGAAGCATCCTTAATTAGCATTCTAACCATAGTAGAAATCATTTCGGCATGACCGAGTTCCTCAGTTGCGATATCATTTAATAAACTTCTGCCTTTATCATCCGGCATATTGAACTTCTGACTGAAGTATCTAAGTGAAGCACTTAACTCACCATTACTACCACCAAACTGAGTGATAATATTTTTTGCCATTTTTAAATCCTTTTTCTTAATAGAGAGTGGATATGGCAAACTTTTAACATACTTATACATTACATTCTACCTTCTTCCCAAGGCCATACGCCCTTTGACCACTCATACTCATCAGTTAAATCTTCCAAAGTAAGTGGACCATATATTCTAGTATAATTTTCTTTTTTCTTTTTGCATTCATTTACATAATCCTGAAATAATTTATATGCATACTTATCATCTGGATGCAAATCTAAATATAAATTGAGTTCATTTATAGCAAAATCGAGCATTTGAATCTCAAAAAGACAACTTTCTCTTCCTTTATCAACTCTAGGCATCTCAGGCATATAATTTTTATATCCATCATACAAATTTGGGAATAAATTGCCACGTTTAATGGCCTCGCTTAAATCATATATTTTAAATCTATCACTCATGTTATTGAAAGAACCATCTATGATATTAATAGCAAAGTCATATTCATTTTCAATTTTATTTTCAACTTTATTATTCAAATAAAACCCGTTTTTATCAAATAACATAATTTTTACCTCCTAAC
>JAZQJK010000038.1:0-2829 GCA_045541615.1 Bacilli bacterium | reverse complement strand
GTTCATTTTACTTAAAATAGCATCACTTCCCGCTTGGAGAGGTATGTGCAGATGGTCACAAATTTTGGAATTGTTTTTGAGTTCCTCTAAAAATTTTTCATCTAGTTCTGTTATCTCTATTGAAGATATTCTTATCCTTTCAAGAAGTGGATTTTTACTTATTCTCCTAATCAAATCGACTAGGTCATAACCACATCCCCTTCCATAGGAACCAGTGTGTATTCCAGTTAGGACTATTTCTTTATGCCCCATGCTCACTAACTTATTTATCTCTTCTTCTGCTAGGTTTATATCTTTACTTCTTATATTACCCCTCAAATATGGAATTATACAGTAAGCACAAAAATTATCACACCCGTCCTGTATTTTTACAAAAGCGCGAGTTTTGTCGGTTTCATTTTTTATAAACATCGTTTCAAATTCTTGATTCGTCATGTCATAAAACTTAGTTATTGTCATTTTATTTTTTTTATAGTTTTCGACGTATTCATGAATTCGGGACTTATCCTTGTTGCCAATTAAAATGTCTACACCAAGTTCTAATAATTCCTCTTTATGATTTTGGCTACTACATCCACATACGACTATTATGGCATCTGGTGCCTCTCTTCTAGCAAGTCTTATCATATGTCTACTCTTCGCATCACTTTGGTTAGTCACTGAACACGTATTGACCACTACGACATCAGGACCATTAGATATGCTCACCTCATTATAGCCGTTTGTTTTAAACTGCTCTTTGATATGGTCGCTTTCATAAGAATTCACTTTACATCCAAGTGTAAGTATACAAAATTTCATAAATAACCCTCCTATATAAAAATGGTTAGATTATCTAACCAAATTGCTTTGTAAATTTTTGAGTGCTTTTAAAAATGCCTCTTCGCTTTCATAATCCATCATGATTACTTTTGGTAAATTGACTAGTTCTTGAGTATTACTCGTATTCGTTGGGTCTACCTTTTTAATAGTTATTTCTTCAGTACCACTGTCATATTTATCTTCGTAATTGATGTTTTGACTGGCACGCTTAACTAGTTCCTCGTAACTTATGATAGCAGAATTTTCCTGTTCCTGTTCATATTTGCTCAGATCAATAGGTCTAGCTTCATAATTGTTTTCTAGTTCATTTACGATATCTTCAAGTGCTTGAGACTTACTCTTACTAGTCATTAGGTTCTGTTCACCAGTTTTTATCTCATCATGTATTTTAGGCTCACTTCTCTTTGGAAGTTCATTAAGGACTAGCATATCTTCTTCATCACATCTAATCAAAAATATGATATAAACGAGTAATATTATGAGAACGAGTGTGGCTGTAAAAAAGAAGGCATCACTCCAATTCATAGCCTTTAATAATCCCCCAATTGTCATAAGTATCTTTTCCATTAAACATCTTCCTTCACTACTCTTTTAAAGTAATAATGACCTAGTAAATCAATTATATCATTAATGCTTGTGTTTGCCAATAGAAATTATTTACAAAAACATCGCCATATAAAGTGGTAAGTTTAGTACGCCATTTAGTGATACACCAACATTTTTGGAAGATAGTTTTATGCCATATTGTACATTCCAATTACTCATCACAGAATTTAAAGATTTGGATTTTGTATTATCTGCAGATTTTACTTCTACTGCAGTTGCTACGGCATTAAATCTTATAAAGAAATCTAGTTCAATAGTTGAATTATGTTCAAAATAATATAATTTTTTACCTTGTTTTGAGAATATATCTGCAATGATATTTTCGTATATTGCACCTTTATATATACCTAAATTGCCATCGATAATCTCTTCTTGTGAACCATCTTCGAGCATTGCCATTAATAAACCAGTATCTCTCATATACACTTTGAAAACGTCACTTTTTGCATTACCCTCAAAAGGTATACTTGGCGTAGATAAATTGTAACAAAAGTTTATTATATTGGCATCATATAACCATGTCAGACTTCCTTGGTACTTTTCTGCTTTACCGTTTTTGCTCACCAAACTGTATCTAAATTTTTTGTAATCTTGTGCGAGATGCTTCGGAATAGATAAAAAACATTCTCTAATTTTCCCTTTTTCAGTTTCCTTCGCATATTTTCCTATGTCCATTTTATAGTCTTCTATGATATCTCTTTGTATTTTTAAAACACTTTGAAAATTATGATTATTTACAAAATCATTAACGACATTAGGCATACCACCAACCACTATATATTCCTTAAATAAATTCATCATTTTTGTATGGATGATTTCAGGTACGGTTTCCCTTTTATCAAAGTACTCTTTTAAATAACTTATTGCTTCTTTAGTCATACCATTTGCCCAACAAAATTCTTCGAAATCTAAAGAATGCATTTCTAGATGTTCGACATATCCTACTGGATATGAAGGAATATCCTTATAATTTATTCCAAGTAATGACCCAGAGGCAATGACATCAAATCTTTTATCGATAGTTAAAAATTTTAATGCCGTTATTGCTTCAGGACACTCCTGAATTTCATCTAAAAATATTACTGTTTTATGTGGTATTAAATTCACATTTGGTATTCTAAGTGTCAACTGTTTTATAAGAGTTTCAATTTCCAATCCATTTTGAAAAATTAATGAATAATCAGTATTTTCAAAAAAATTGATATAGACATAATTTTCGTAATTTTCTTCACAGAATTTTTGGATTATAAATGTCTTACCGACCTGTCTTGCACCTTTTACGATTAGACTTTTTTTATTTGGATTTTCTTTCCATGAAAGTAGAGTTTTATAAATTTTTCTTTCTAACATAACTATCACCAATTAGAATTATACAGCAAAATTTAATATAAATATAGCTCT
>JAZQJK010000037.1:0-1902 GCA_045541615.1 Bacilli bacterium | reverse complement strand
CACATTCCCATTGCAAGTGATGTTATTATCATACAAATTTTAGTCGACCATGTCGTTATAGCACTTTGGATGAATTCCGTATCAGATGCACTAAAACCTAATATATCGAGTCCTCTAATGATTAGTACCATATCAGTAAAGTTGTAAATACTCGTCGCAATGTTTATTATTATGAATGGAAAAGCATATCCAAATATCTTTTTAATTATCTCTTTATTAGTAACCGAGTCTTTATTTTCATATTCTCTTATTCCAAGCACTTCTTTATTATCATGCATTTTTTTCTTGAGGTAAAGATATGCGACTAAGCCACCGAAGAATGCACCAGACACTGCAATTCCAACCGCGAGTGTTAAGCTAGAAGTGAACACTTTATATGCGAGGAAACTTCCTGCAAGAATGACAAATATTCTTATTATCTGTTCTAAAACACTTCCAATGCTCGATGGAGTCATTATACTGTGCCCTTGTATAAAACCTTTAGTCACACTTAAATATGGTATTACGAGTATTGCAAAACTGATGCATCTTATTACAAATGATACATCTTCTATTGTGTTACCACCTGTTAAATCACCTAGTATCAGTGTCGCGATAAAATCTGAGAATATGAACATAACTAAAAACCCAACTATCGAGATATAACCGATTAGTTTCTTACCGAGTAGGTATGTCCTATATTTTGCCTCTTTCATCCCGAGTGTGTTGTATTCACTTATTATTTTGCTTATTGCAACGGGAATACCTGCACTAGATATACCTAAAAATATCGTATAGATGTTGTATGCATACGAGTAAAGTGCTCCACCCTTTGGCCCGATTATATCATAAAAAGGTATGACATAGAGCATGCCAAGTATTTTAGTTATTACAACTGCAAAAGTCGCAATAAAAGCACCTTCTAAAAAGGAATTTTTTTTCATTAAACCACTATCTTTCATAGACTATCATTGCCGAAAAACAATATATTTGGTCCTCTCCATTAGTACTTATTGCGACATTATATTTTATGTCAATCAAGTCACTCTCCAAATTAGAAAGAAATTCATTTACAGAGTTTTCCAAATCTTTTTCATGGTTTTCGTCAAATATTTTAACTTTCATCTCTATCACCAAATCTAGTATAAATCTTTATTTGCAAAAAATTTGTCTAAATTTGTAACAATAACATTATACTTTAATTTAAAGAAAATTACAAATAATTACTGGCATTAAAAAAATGTGATGTAAACCTCTATCTAGGTCTATCTATCACATTTTACTTGTCTTTAACTTATAACGGCGTATGGAACATCTTTAGAGCCATCCCCAGTTAGTTTATTTGCGTATTCCTTGGTTAAATTTATAACCGGGGCGACGCCATACGCAGTGCTCACATTGTTGTTGATCAGATGCCCAGAACTGTGCACATCGAACACACCCGCATAACTACCATCGAAACTGATAGGCGACAGCGACCAGTAGAAAGATCCTTTATATAGGAAGTAACCGTTATTAGCTGTTCCATAAACGCCTCCGGCGAGGGTGACTTCGTCAGCACTTATTAAACCGACTGGATACTCTAAATCTCCATTTCCATTTGTCTCATCTGATACTGTATATGCATCTTGTTTTTGTGGACATTTTAGTTGTGGCGTTTTATCAGTGGATAACCTTTGTCGAGTTCCATATCCTGTTTTGTTAGTCCCGTATCCTAAGCCTGTTCCATACGTTGAACTACTTTGCATACTTCGGTCTCCACAAAATAATGTATCAGCAACTTTATCTCCTAACCCCTTATCCACTATGTTAGTCTCATACCAAGCATCTAGATAATCTTTTATTGTACTATCCTTTACATTCGCATGGGTTGCTTCGTATGCTGTTGTTGTCCACTTGCCTCCGG
The DNA here is from genome assembly GCA_045541615.1 of Bacilli bacterium. Classification (GTDB taxonomy): domain Bacteria; phylum Bacillota_I; class Bacilli_A; order RF39; family UBA660; genus RUG11867. The sequence continues at coordinate 17 of JAZQJK010000037.1, read as the reverse complement.
CACTTTCACATGCACTC
>JAZQJK010000036.1:0-2765 GCA_045541615.1 Bacilli bacterium | reverse complement strand
TATCACCCAATTAAATTTATTAATTTGGGTTTTTAAAAAGACTTGTATTTGCTACAAATCTTGTTTTATTTTTTCGACTAATTGTGTAAATTCTTCTTTTATTTCCTCGAGTCTTTCTTCTGTATTTGCTTCGAATCTCATAGTGAGGTTTGGACCTGTGTTTGATGCCCTTACAAGTGCCCATCCATCGGAGAAAGACGTACGCACTCCATCTATGAGAGTCATATCGTATCCCATTTTTTCTCCATATTTTCTAACTTCGTCTACTATTTTGAATTTGCTTTCTTCTGTCACTGAAACCTTTATCTCAGGTGTAGAATAGTATTTGTTTAAGTGGTCATCTAATTCACTTAAGTTTTTTTCTGTTTTAGAAAGTATCTCTAAAAGTCTAAGTCCAGCGTATATCCCATCATCGAAGCCCATCCATCTATCTCTAAAGAATACGTGGCCTGAAAGTTCTCCCCCGAAGGTTAAATCCATCTCTTTAATTTTATTTTTTTGATATGAATTTCCTGTTCTATAGATGTATGGTTTGCCTCCTAAACGAATTATTTCATCTTCTAGTTGTTTCGAGCACTTTACATCAAAGAGAGCTGTTTTATTTGCACTTGTCGGCATCAAATCTCCCCATATTATTGCCATGTAAGTATCCGGATTTATTATTTCACCGAGTTCATCTACTATACCTATTCTATCCCCATCTCCATCGAAGGCAAGTCCGACATCTGCGTGAGTTTCTATCACTTTTTTACATAGTTCTTCTAGGTTTTCATGCACACTTGGGTCCGGATGATGCGAAGGAAATGAACCATCGCTTTTTTCGTTTATATAGATGGTCTCTATTGGAAGTGGCTCAAATACATCTTTTATGATAGTTGCAGTGGTCGCATTCGCTGGGTCAACGACTACTTTAAGTGGTCTTGTGATTTTTATGTCTTTGAATAGTTCTTTTAGATATGCATTTTTTATATTCAAATTTTCAATTTTTCCCTCTCCATTAGTAAACTCTCCATCATTTACTAACTCGTACAACTCTTTTATGGCATCACCACATGCATTATCATAGTTTGAAAGCGCTATTTTAAAGCCATTGTCACCAACTGGATTATGACTTGCTGTTACCATTATACCTGTATCAATACCGAGGTGCAAGCACGCAAAGTAATACATTGGAGTCGTAACTAATCCTAAATATACGACATCTATACCGCCTTCAGTAATACCCGCGATTAAGGCATCCGCAAGGCTTTCACCACTCAATCTATTGTCGTGACCTATGATGCATTTAGTTTTGCCCAAAGACGTGATTTTAGTTGCATAGGCGCGACCTACTGAATAAGCAACTTCTTCATCTATCTGAGTTTTATATTCTCCACGAATATCATATTCGCGAAAAATAGTTTTATCTATATCTTTTTTAATCTCCATTTAATTTAAAATTCCTTTCAAAAATCCATATGAGAAAATCATCATAATTATTCCTGCAATTAGTACTCCAAGAAGTGCCGCGATAAACGATTTTTTCTTATCTAAACCGAGTAAAACTGAGATGAGACACCCAGTCCATGCGCCACTTCCTGGAAGTGGCACTGCAACAAATATCATAATTCCTAGATAACCATATTTTTCAATAACATCCTTTTTAGAAAGCGCTTTTTCTTTCCACCAAGTAATTGCTTTTCCGAGAGTTTCGATTTTAGAGAGTAAATTAAACACGAATTCGACCATGAAAAGGACAAATGGTATCACTAAGATATTAGCGACCAAACACACTATAAAACTCGTAAGTGGGTCCATATCGAGTAAACTTGCCGCGATTAATCCTCCACGAAGTTCTAATATTGGCATTAAGGAAATCACAAACAAAAGCACGTATTTTCCGTATAAACTCGATGTTATTCCTCCAAATATTCCCAAAATAAAATGTACGATTTTATCTGTCATGAAATCATCTCCTTAACTTTTTGATATAATTCTTCTCCGATGTCTTCGATAGTACGCACTCTATTATCTTTAACACAATCTATTTTTTTATAGTTGTAAATATCCGCGAGTTCTAAGTAAGTGCGTTCTGCATCTTTTAAGTATTTCTCGCACTTCTCCACTTCATCCGCGCTTTCTAGTCTCTTGCTTTTTAATTCACATGCATACTCATACGGCATATATAGGAAAATTATCTCATCTGGTCTAGGAAGTTCGAGTAGTTCAAATTCCAACTTCTCTATATAATCAAACATCTCTTTTCTCTCTTCAAAGTTCTCAAACTTAGCAGCCTGAAATCCCATATTAGACTGAGTATATCTATCTAATATGACATGTATTCCATTAGAAAGCGCTTCTTTAATAGGCCCTATATTATATAGTCTATCCGCGGCATAATACAAACTTATCACTTTACCTGAAGCACTCGGAGCATGTTCACCAAAATACGAGGGACATATATGACTTTTGCCTATGACAGGTCCTCCAACTATGCGACCAGTTGGTGTCTCATATTTAGGAAAACAGTCTTTGTATACAGGCACACCCTCACTTTTTAGTCTCTCGACCAATCTATTAGCCTGCGTTTCTTTTCCAGAACAGTCCGTTCCTTCGATTACTATGAGTTTCCCTCTCTTTTTATCTGACATTTTTATTTCACCACTCTTTTCTTCTATAAATAATTATATCTAAAATGTCTTTAAAAGAAAAGAAAGAGTATGTCAAAAGTGTAAAGCCATTAAACTTAATTTACATCATTTTTTTGATGATTAAGTTTAATATGG
>JAZQJK010000035.1:0-1813 GCA_045541615.1 Bacilli bacterium | reverse complement strand
ATCAAGTATTCTTTTACGTCTTTTTCATTAAAATAAATTTTTTCATCTTCTGAAATTCCTATGATTTTAAAACTTAGTGTATGTGTTTTAGAAAAAGCACTAGTTCTTATATAGATATTTATCTCTTCACCTATGCAAGTATCCGGATTTAAATTTTGTATCAGTAAAACTGCACTGTTTATGACGATTTCATTTTCGCTTAATTTATCAAGTATTTCACCATTTGTGAGCGAAATAGGTTCACTAAATACTTTTAAATTTTCAGAAAGATATGAACCGTATCCACCCGTGCTATCGACATATTGAGTGTGCGAAAAATCGTATTTACTATCTATACGAGGCACACTATCTGAGTATAAATCAAAAAAGTCATTTAAAACATAGATATCAGTGCCGACATTTTTTATAGTATCGACAAATAAGTCATATAGATTATTTCTTTGATAAGTTGATTTTAGGGTTTCAAATTTATCTAAATTTAATTTTTTTATGCCGGATATCACGACTTCTTGAGTGCCAAGTTGTAATTTTTCGCCACTTTCGATGATTTCTTCATAAGTATTCGGGTGATAATATTCGCCATTTGATTTTAATACCCCGAATTTTATCATTAGGTCAGCTATATAAGAATTGATTATAACCTCATTTTGGTTAGTCGGTTTTTCTCCATACTCAACATCTTTAATATCATCAACTGAAAAAAATGATATATCTTCTAAATTGACATTGTGATAAAAATCACTATTTGCATCTTCAGAATATTCAAAGACGAAATTTACTGGAACACTTGTATTATTTATTTGCCTTCCAAAAATCAATTGATTAGAACTCGGTACAGTGTTATTCAAAAAATCTACTGACTCCGAAGAAAAACGATTATTTTCAAATGTTTCATTATCCTTTACATCCATGATAATGAGGTCATCTTCTTCAAGGTTCATAGTGTCAGCCTGCATTTTTGTAAAATCGAGTGAGGATATCGCGGTGGCAATTAAGACAAATACAAACGATACTATCAACAATATACTGCTCCTTATGATTTGCTTCTTATTTGAAAATAAATTAGATATTGCAAATGTTCGTGGCTTAAATTTGTTTTTATAAGGTTTAGCATCATTAGTATTTTTAGATTCATTTAGTACTTCTACTAGTGAAACTTCTCCATTCGAAAGTTCTACTATTATATCTGCATATTTCGTAATCAACTCTTCATCGTGCGTAATCAATATGACAAGTCTATGTTCACTTATAGTTTTAAATGATTTCATAATTAAATCTTTCGCATATGGATCTATTGCTGAGGTCGGCTCGTCTGCTATTATTATTTTTGGGTCCTTTAAAATCGCGCGTGCAATTGCAACTCTCTTTTGTTCTCCACCTGACAAGAGTTTAACTTTTTCATTTAGCAATTCGTTTATCTCGAGGTCATTTACTATTTGATTAAAATTTTCATTTTCTCCAACGATCTTTATGTTTTCTTTAGCAGTTAAATTTTCGAATAAATTATTATCTTGAAAAACTATACTGACATTTTCTTCTCGATATTTGCAGAGTTCTATTTCACTTTTTTGGGTATTATCTATATTATCTATTAAGATTGAACCAGATGAGGGCGTATCCAACGCTCCAATTAAATTTATAAGAGTTGATTTACCAACACCGTTTTTACCCTTTATGATTACTAAACCAGTGTTAGGTAATTCTAAATTTATATCATTTAATACCGTTTTTGCTCCAAATTTTTTTGATATGTTTTTTAACTTAATCATTTATAACCAGCCTCTCACATGCTCGAAGTATATTATTTATAACA
>JAZQJK010000034.1:0-4189 GCA_045541615.1 Bacilli bacterium | reverse complement strand
GTGTAACCAGGATATATGAATATATCAGTATCCCCAGAGCAAGGTTTAAATTGATTAAAACGCATCATGACAGTCTCAAGTGTTCGAACACTTGTCGTTCCAACTGCAAATATCTTGTTACCACGCATCTTTGTTTCATTTAATATATTAGCTTCTTTTTCGCCTAAATAATATCTTTCAGAGTGCATTTTATGTTCGAGTATGTTTTCTACCTCAACAGGTCTAAAGGTACCAAGTCCAACATGAAGAGTAATATGAACTATGTTTATACCTTTTTCTTTTATCTTTTCTAAAAGTTCAGGTGTAAAATGTAATCCCGCCGTTGGAGCAGCAGCACTTCCCATTGTCTTAGCATACACCGTTTGATATCTAGATTGATCTTCAAGTTTTTCATGTATATACGGAGGAAGTGGCATGGTGCCGAGTTTTTCGAGTATTTCTAGTAAAATACCCTCATATATTAAAGTCACATGAACAATGCCATCTCCTAGAATTTCTTCTACTTTTGCTCTTAAAAGTCCCTCACCAAAAGAGATAATTGTACCCAAGTGTAGTCTTTTACAAGGTTTAGCGAGACACTCCCACCTATTTTCATCGATTTCCTCTAATAAGAGAAGTTCAATTTTAGCATTAGTATCCTCTTTTGCCCCTATAATCCTTGCAGGTAAAACCTTAGTGTCATTTATGACTAGTGCATCTCCTTCGTTTAAGTAGTCTAAGATATTTTCAAAAGTTTTATCTTCATAAGTTTTATTTTCTCTATCTAAAACCATGAGTCTAGACGAACTTCTATTTTGTAGTGGTACCTGAGCGATTAGTTCCTCTGGTAAATCGTAATTGTAATCTTCTATATTCATAAATCACCAGATTAAATCTTTCTTGTAAGGTTTTTGCCTTCTTTAAATTTACAATCAGATGCACAATTATAATCAGGGAATGTACATCTCGCCCCGTGAGTATATTTTTCTATATCGTCAAGAAGATAACTGTTTGACATTTCGAGTCCTTCTTTATATTTGAGAAGAGTTTCTCTCGTTTGTCTCATTATCTCGAGTTGTGCCTCAGTGCATATTCTCTCTTTGCATTTCAAAATAAAATCATCATATTTACCACTTTCGTGTATTTTAACGAGTTCTCCTTGAGGTACAACTTCTTTAACAGAGTTCATATCATTAATCCATTCGGTTTTTAACATACCATCATCTTCAATAATAGGTGGAACATAGTATTCTTTTACTTCATTCATCTCCATTTGATAGTCTAGTGTTCTATGTCTATGTGCTTGAGCAAGGCATGCGAGTGATGCATCATATGTAGTTGAATAGACATATCCGAAATGTTCCTCACGTTTATCTAAGTCTTTTCCAAAGAGAGAGAATTTTCTATATTTCTCATTTTTCATGAGTCTTTCATCGAGTACGTTAAGTCTTTCGAGTTCAATAAGAAAATCCTTCATGCTAAGTGCTAGTTTTACTTCAAAATCAGTTTTAGCATTTTCTATATATTCCATCATCCAAGATGCTATTAAATTGATTTGTCTAAATGTCGTTGTATAAACCATCTGAGTTGGCATAAACACTGTAACTAGGTATCTTGCATTTTCTTGAGCAAGTTTCGTTATTTTAGAGTCGTTATAGACATTACCATATTCTTCTTTTATTTTGATTTTAAAAATTTCCAACCATTTATTGTAGAGTCTTATCTCATTATCAGTAATTGGTGTACCTTCTATTTTTTTTATAGGCGTGTATCTTGCCGATTTTTCACTTGTCGTGTATTGATGCTCATTATTTAGAACCATCGCTAATATCTTGGGAAGGTTTTTAAAGTTGAACTTTATTACCTCATGGTCATATACGCTGTGGTGATTGTTATTTAAAGTTCTATTGACTCTTTTCATCGTTCTCTCTTCAGGTTCATGAAGGAGTACATCGATGCCTTCTTCATCATAACATTCACCTGCAATTTGTCCTGCAAGTTTTATAGCCCTGTTTTTATCAAAAGTTCCATCTTCTTTTAAGTATAGATGTTCTAAAATACTGACTCTTATTTTTAAATTTTCCATAAATCCTCCTGTTTTTTTACTCATCAAACGTGTCAAATAGTGTATAAGTATGGTTTATACCTAAATGTTCATATGCTTTTTCTGTCGCGATTCTTCCACTTCTTGTCCTCTTTACAAAGCCCTCTTGTAGTAAAAATGGTTCTACTACATCTTCAATCGTTGTCACTTCTTCCCCAATACTTGTCGCGATTGTCTCAAGTCCGACAGGACCTCCATTAAATTTTTGAATTAGACTTTTTAAATATTCGATGTCTATTTCATCTAAACCGAAGTTATCGACTTTTAATCTATCCAGTGCCATTTTTGTAGCATCTAAATCGACTAAATCTCTTCCTCCTACGAGGGCAAAATCACGAACTCTTTTATAAAGGCGATTTGCTATACGAGGAGTTTTTCTACTCCTCTTCGCAAGTTCCATCGAAGCTTCTTCATCGATTTCCATCCCCATAATACGACCAGTACGCTTTACTATAGATGCGAGTTCTTCATCGGTATAGTAATTGAGTTTACATATGATTCCGAACCTATCTCTAAGTGGACTCGATAAATCCCCACTTCGTGTAGTTGCCCCGACTAGTGTAAACGGTGGCAAGTTTATTTTAATACTCTTACTATTTCCATCAGACCCTATAATGATATCGAGTTGAAAATCTTCCATAGCAGGATATAGTATTTCCTCAACGATACGAGGCATCCTATGTATTTCATCGATAAAAAGTACATCACCCGGTTCAAGGGTCGATAAAACTGCTGCTAAATCTCCACTTTTTTCTATCGATGGACCACTTGCTGTTTTGATATTCACTCCGAGTTCGTTTGCAATTATATTTGCAAGTGTAGTCTTACCGAGTCCTGGCGGGCCATACAGTAGTACATGGTCTAACGCTTCATTTCTCATCTTAGCAGCTTCAACAAAAACTCGTATGTTTTCTTTTACATCTGTTTGTCCGACATAATCATCTAATTTTTGTGGTCTAATATTCGTTTCAAACTCATCACCTGTTTGAATTTTACTGTCTAAAACACTTTCTTGCATGAATGTATCTCCTTATATTTATTCATTATTTAATAACCAATCGAACACATTTATCTGCTTTATGCCATTGTGCGATGTGTAAGGTGTGTAATCAGTTGTAAGTAAAAATTTAGGGTTATGGTCATTTATACTATCTAATGGTCTAAGTTCTCTTTCTAATGTTTTTTCATCTCTTACTGAGAGTGCAACCTGATAGTATTCTTCGCCCTTTTCATTTATAGCGACAAAGTCAACTTCAGTTTCATCTTTTTTACCGACATGCACGTCATATCCTCTTCTTATCAATTCTAGGAATACTATGTTTTCTAAAATACGTCCTTCATCAGTAGCCCTACTACCTAGTAAAAAGTATCTTAGTCCTAAATCGGATACGTAATATTTGCAACCACTAGTAAGACGATTTTTACCCTTTACATCGTATCTCGTAGCCTTATATAAAACAAATGATTCTTCTAAAGCCTCCAAATATTTTTCAACTGTAGGAACAGATATTTTTCTTCCATTTGATGTCATCGTATTGGCTATACTCGTACTAGAACATAAGTTACCTATGTTATCAAACATGAATTTTATGATGTCTTTAAGCATTCTTAAATCAGATATTTCTTTTCTCTCTGCGATGTCTTTAACTATAACTGTGTTATATAAACCATCTAAATACATCCTTATATCCTTTGCATTATCTAATTTTAAAGTATATGGAAAAGAGCCTTTTGTTATGTAATCGACATATTTTTTTTGAATATCAGTTTCACCAACATAGGATATATATTCTTTAAATGAAAGAGGTAGCATCTTTATTTCAACATATCTTCCTGAAAGTAAAGTCGCAAGTTCACCCGATAATAATTTTGAATTTGAACCTGTTATGTATAGATCGACATTCTTTTTTATGTATAAACTGTCACATGCTTTTTGAAAATCTTCTACTTTTTGTACTTCATCGATTATTACATAGTTCATCCTGTCCTTTACTAATCTTGAATTAACATAGTCGTATAAATCATTATAATTTACTATATTATCAAATTCATTTTCCTCTAGGTTCATGCGTATTATTTGATTATTATTTATTCCATTAGAGAGTA
>JAZQJK010000033.1:0-4268 GCA_045541615.1 Bacilli bacterium | reverse complement strand
GAAGGCACGAGCCCACCCAAACAAAGAACGGAGAGTGCCCGAAAAAATGACCCCTCATTTTTCCCGCGCCGTCACTGGCTGTAACGTTTCCGAAAAAGGTGGAGTGGAAATACTGTGCAAGTCCGAGGTATTCCGCGCGCCGGGATGCCGAGGACCCGCGTTTTTGAAGATACTTGAGGATAACTCAAAGCAATAAATAAAGAAACAACATGAGGTAACAAAGGCCCGAGGGTTTTCGTTTGAGAAAGCCCGAGGGTCGTTTTTGTGAGGATTTTCACAAGTATAAATATCAAATATAAAAAATGAAAAAATTTCAAAGTAAATCGGTTCGGCCGGTATTCGGCCGGTAATAAGAAAAAACCGGCCGAATACCGGCCGAATCATTTGACAATGAACTTTACCTATGATAAATTTATAATTACAGAGGTGTAATGATACATAAAAAATTATATTGAATAGAAGAGTAAAGTTATAAAATAATTTTTAGAAAAAATGTTAACTAATAGGAGATTTAATATGAGTGAGAGTGAAATTATTGAAATAATTGAATATTTGAAAAAATACAAAACGGAAACAAATAAAATAGAGGTTAAAACTGCAAGTATAGATTTTCCAAAAAAGTGCTATGATACTTTTTCCAGTTTTTCAAATAAATATGGTGGAATAATAATATTTGGTATAAATGAAGAAAAAGGATTTGAAGTAGAAGATGTATATGATTTAAATGATTTACAGAAAAAAGTCACTGCTATGTGCAGCGATGCAATGTCTCCTGCAATAAGACCGGATATTTTACCGTTAAAATATGAAGGAAAAAATATTTTAGCCGTTAAAATAAACGAAATACCTCAAAACCAAAAACCTTGTTACTATATACCAAAAGGATTAAATAAAGGTTCATATACAAGAGTAGGTGATCGTGATGAGGTAATGACAGATTATGAAATATATGCGCTACAAAGTTATAATGACCATATTTTTGAGGATATTAGACCTAATAGAAGAGCAAGTCTAACAGACTTAAATATGAATGAGCTAACAAAATATATTGATAAATTAAAAAAAACTAAACCTAATTTTGCTAAGAATGATTTCGATAAATGTTTAAAATTATGTGGTATTACTGACAATAGTGATGATAAAATTTATCCAACACTTGCAGGGACAATGTTATTTGGTGAATATCCACAAACACATTATCCACAATTATTTGTTGCATGTGTAGTAGTTCCTGGCATTGAATTGGGTGATACTGGGCCATTAGGAGAAAGATTTATTGATAACAAACGAGTTGAAGGTACCATAGAAGAAATGATAACTGGAACTATGAATTTTTTAATACGTAACATGAAAACAAGTGTTATCATTAATTCTGATGGCCAAAGAATAAATAAAACTGAATATCCTCTTGAAGCATTAAGAGAAGCCGTTGCAAACTCGCTAATACATCGAGATTATAGTACGCAGACAGAAAATGCCTATGTATCCGTTTATATGTATAATGATAGAATAGAAATTATTAATCCAGGAACACTCTATGGAACAAATAAAGTAGAAAAATTAGGTACTGCAACAACTATGGAAACGAGAAATCCAACTATTATTAGAATTTTAGAAGAAAAAGGAAATATAATAGAGAATCGCCATTCTGGAATTCCGACAATGAAGAGAGAAATGAAAAAATATGGGTTACCTGAACCTGAATTCTATGAAGAGAGAGACAGTTTTAAGGTAGTATTTAGAAATAATAATATGAAAAATAGTGGACAACAAATTGAGCCAAGTGGACAACAAATTGACACAAGAAATAATTACAAAAATATACTATTAAATTTTTGTACTGAACCTCGAAGTGCAAAAGAAATTAGTGAACATTTGAATATTAAATCAAGGCAATATATTTCTACGAATATCATTAAACCTTTAATAAAAGAAGGAAAATTAGAGTATACAAATAAAAAGAGCATTAATGCAAAAAATCAAAAATATATAACAGTTGTTGATGTTTTTTAAAAATTACATAAATGAAACTAACACTTAAACCAAGGTGTTTTTTTCAATTTTATGGGGGTGTTGTCATTGCTTATGTAATCGTGATATAATACGTGAAAGAAATGAGGCGAAATCTATGGATGATACAATATGTGCGATAAGTACTGCGCTTGGAGTCGGGGGAATATCTATCATAAGGCTAAGTGGTGATAAAGCAGTAGAGATTACTAACTCGATATTTAAAGGAAAAAATTTAAAAGAAGTAGCCACACATACTATAAATTATGGACATATAATATATGAAAATAAAGTTATCGATGAGGTATTAGTCTCAGTTATGCTCGCACCTAAAACATATACAACAGAGGATGTCGTAGAGATAAATATGCATGGTGGTATTGCAACTACTAATAAGGTTTTACAAATACTTTTAGAAAAGGGATGCCGTCTTGCTGAACCGGGAGAATTTACAAAAAGGGCATTTTTAAATGGTAGAATAGACTTGGTCGAAGCAGAGGCTGTAAGTGATATAATAGAGGCTGAAACCGAAAATGCGAGAGATTTATCCATAAATCAAATAACGGGAAAATTATCATCTATAATAAGAGAAATAAGAAGTAAACTCTTAGAATTGGAGGCAAATATTGAAGTAAATATCGATTATCCCGAATACGAAGACATCGAGGATATGACGATAGAAAAAGTTAAAAACGTTATTTTGGAGTTAGAACCTCAGTTTGAACGTTTAATCAAAGAGAGTAATACAGGTAAAATAATTAAAAACGGGATAAATATCGCGATAGTCGGACGCCCGAATGTCGGTAAGAGCAGTATTTTAAATAATTTATTCGAGGAAAATAAAGCGATAGTTACTGATATTGAGGGTACTACTAGAGACATAGTCGAGGGAAAAATCATTTTAAATGGTGTAGTTTTAAACTTTATAGATACTGCCGGAATTAGAAAGACTGATGATATTGTCGAAAAGATAGGTGTCGACAAGAGCCTTGAACAAATAGATACTGCTGATATGATTTTGTTTGTACTAAATAACAATGAGCATCTTACCGATGAAGAAAGAGTACTTTTAGATAAAGTAAAAACTAAGAAACACATTATCTTTGTCAATAAGTCTGATTTAGAAAGAAAACTCGACATCTCTGAGGATGTAATTTATGGAAGTGCCATTGATGAAAATGGATTAGATGAACTTAAAACAAAAATTAGTGAGATGTTTTCATTAGATGACCTACCTAAAAAAGATTTTACTTATATTTCTAATGCAAGACAGTTATCTTTATTAAATAAGGCTTATGATTCCTTAAAGACTGCTCTTGATGCTGCATCTAATGGAGTACCTGTAGATTTAATCGAGATAGATTTGACAAATGCAAGGAACTATTTAGGGGAAATCACGGGCGATGTTTATAATGATGAACTATTAGATGAATTATTCTCTAGATTTTGTTTAGGAAAATAAAAAAAATTACAAAATACCGGACAGTTTTAAAATAATTGTGGGGTATTATGAAAAAGACTTTTAAAGGAGTGAAACTCAATGAAATTTGATGTGATTGTAGTCGGAGGAGGTCATGCTGGAATAGAGGCTTCTCACGCGACAAGTAAAATAGGACATAAGACTTTACTTATCACTGGTAATATTAAAAACATCGGTGATATGCCTTGTAATCCATCGATTGGTGGAACATCAAAAGGTGTAATCGTTCGTGAAGTTGATGCTCTTGGTGGACTCATGGGTAAAATTGCAGATAAGTCTTCTCTTCAAATGAAAATGTTGAATGGAAGTAAAGGACCTGCAGTAAGATGCTTGAGGGCCCAAGCAGATAAAGAAGTATACCCAAGACTAATACAAGAAGAACTTTTTAAACAAAAAAATCTCACGATTAAAGAAGCAATCGTTGAAGATATAGTTGTAGAAAATTCTAAAATTAAAGGTGTTATTTTAGAAGATGGAACAGAGATTGAGTGTAAGATGCTCATATTGACAACTGGTACATATCTAAAGAGTAACATACTTATAGGCAGTGAAAGTACTCCAGAGGGTCCGCATGGAGAGAAACGCTCTAATCATCTAAGTGACAATCTAAAAAAACACGGATTTGATATATTGCGTTTAAAAACTGGAACTCCACCTAGAATAGATGCAGACAGCGTAGATTATTCAAAAATGCAATTAGAACCTGGTGATAAAACGAGATGGTCTTTCAGTTTTGATGGTATTTCTAACTATGACTTAGATAATCAAGAACCATGCT
>JAZQJK010000032.1:0-2215 GCA_045541615.1 Bacilli bacterium | reverse complement strand
CATTTCTAATAATTAAATCATATATTAAAATATCTATATTTAATATTCTATCTACTTGTATTCTTCTGACCGTGTATAAAAAGAAAATCAGTAGAAAAATTATTATCGTTATTTTAATTTTTTCTTTAGTTTTATTCATTTTATTAAACCTCATATAATTTTATGTTTTTAATATTTAATTGATTAATATATATTATAGGTCTATACCGACAATTTCCTCAACTGGTAGGGAAAAACAAACACCCAATCCTTCCGTTTTTATGCCAGCCTCTTTTGTGATTGACTCCATGACTTTGTTTTTATCTTTCTCAGATACTATATTAAATACTATGTCCTTCTCGGGTTCTATGTCAAAACCTAAAATTTTTGCACGCTTAATATCGTTTAGTCCCCTACCTTTTATAGTAGTACCACCTGTAGCACCTGCCTTTTTTGCAGCATTCATCACGGTTTCTAAGTATCCCTCTTTTACTATTGTAATGATTAGATGTACTTTTTCATTGTTTTTCTCTTGCATGAAATCACTCCTTTCAATTTTTTCACTTTTCAAACTATCTGCCAAAAACTTATTTGAACTCGATATAGGAATAGTAAATGCAAGTCCCCTACCTTTTTTATTTAAATTAAAATAGTATTCGAGTTTGCCTAAAATTTTTTGACTAAGTTTTCCATTTATTATAGCGAGAAATATATCTTTTTGTGTTTCAGTTAAACCAAAATAATTTAATATGCTAGAAGAAGCAGTACCTCGTGCGTTTGAGACAGTTTTAATTTTTACCCCTTGTGAATTTAAAAAATATTTTATTCTTTTATCGTAACCTTCATCTAATATTATAAAGAGTAATTTTAAATTCATGATTTAAACCTCCCAACTGTAATCTATTATTGAGTCATCTAAGTATTGGAATCTATTCGCATATTTTGTTCTAAGTGAATATATTAAACCGACAATTTCAACAGTAATTATTGGAACTAGTGATACCATAGATGCAAGTCCAAATGCTGACGTGAATACGTTTTCTCCAAGTGAATAGCAAATTCCAATCGCGATAGGTAGCAAAAATGCCGTTGTAAGCGAACCGCCTGTAGCACCTCCGGCATCAAATGCGATTGCCGTAAAAACTTTTGGTATAAAAAACGTTAGAATAAGTGCTATACCATATCCGATTAGTGCATAATAAATAAATGGTGTACCAGTAAATATTCTCAATATAGAGAGTCCAGCCGCGATACTAACACCTATTGATAGTGCGATTTTTAATATTTTTTTTGAAATACTTCCCTCCGTGTATTCCTCTACTTGTTCTATGAGAATCATTACAGCAGGTTCCGCTATTGCTATGAAAAATGATAATATTGCGATTATCGGGATGAGTAAGTATTTATGAGAACTCATACCAAAGTATTCACCAATATAGTAACCCATGTGTAAAAATCCGACATTGGCTGCCACTAGAAAAATTGTCAAGCCAAGTATCGTTATAGAAAAACCAAAGATTATTTTGTGAAACTCAGTTTTATTTATGTTTTTTGTCATTTTGTTATATATGAGAAAAACGACAACTATAGGTAATATAGCGATTAAAACTTCTTTGAAACTGCTGGCATAAGCACTGACATAGTTGAAAAAATCGAAGTTTGTATAAATGCTGTTGTCAAAGCTCATCTCATTTTTAGGTGAGAATACTAGACCAAGAAGTAATACCATTATGATAGGTCCCGTTGATGCGAGAGTAATAAGACCAAAACTATCCTCTTTTGCTTTTTTGTCTATACGACTAGATACTAGACCCATTCCTAAAGTCAATATAAATGGAATACTGAGCGTGCCTGTTGTAACACCACCGGAATCAAACGCTAGAGGAATAAAATCTATTGGTACCATGTATGATAAAAGAAATATCAGTAAAAAACTAAAAATTAAAATCTTATTTAAATCCAACCCGAATATCGAACGAACGGCCCCAAGTAACAAGCAAAGACCTACTCCAACACTTATGGTTATAATTAGAATAACCGGTGAAATTGAAGTTATTTGATTAGCAAAGACTAGCAAATCGGGTTCAGCAAGGGTTACTATAGTACCGATTATAAAACTTATAAGAAGTATTACAAAAATTTTTTTGCTTTTTACGAGGTCCCTTCCAATTTTATTTCCAATAACAACTGTGGAAAGTTCAGAACCAAATGTAAAAAGAGTCGTCCCAATTATGAG
>JAZQJK010000031.1:0-4053 GCA_045541615.1 Bacilli bacterium | reverse complement strand
ATCTCCTGAATTAAAAGAAAAAGAAAATTTAATCTTAAATGCAGAGGAAAAAATCGTTGAATTAGAGTACTCACTTTTCTTAGAAATTCGTTCTAAAGTTAAAGATAACATTTATAAATTGACAGAAGTATCTAGTGTCATTAGTGAAATCGATGCGCTTGCAAGTTTATCAGTTGTGAGTGAAGACTTGAACCTCGTTAGACCCGAATTAAATGATAAAGGAGAAGTAAATATCATCTCTGGTAGACATCCGGTTGTAGAACACGTCAGTAAAGAAGAATATGTCCCAAATGATATCATAATGCCAAAAGATACGTGTACACTATTAATAACAGGACCAAATATGAGTGGTAAAAGTACATATATGAGGGAAGCTGCTATCATAGTAATTCTTGCTCAGATGGGGTCTTTTGTTCCGGCCAAAAAGGCAAGTTTACCAATTTTTGATAAAATATTTACTAGAATAGGTGCATCAGATGACTTAGTTAGTGGTGAATCTACATTCATGGTGGAGATGAAAGAAGCGAATAATGCGATAGAAAATGCTACCGGTAAAAGTTTAATTTTGTTCGATGAACTCGGAAGGGGAACATCTACTTATGATGGCATGAGCATTGCAAAAGCGATATTAGAACACATCAACGAGAAAATCAAATGTAAAACTTTATTTTCCACACATTATCATGAATTAACTGACTTGAGTGATGACTACAGTACGATAAAAAATGTCCATGTCGGTGCAAAAGAAGAGAATGGTGAGGTAATATTTTTACATAAAATAGAAAATGGACCAGCTGATAAGAGTTATGGTATTCACGTTGCAAAACTTTCTGGCATGCCCGCTTCGCTAATAAATAGGGCTAATGATATATTAAAGGAATACGAAAGTGAAAATCCAGTGCTAGTCAAAAGGGAACCAAATAGAGAACAAATATGCTTTAATTTTGATAATGCTGAAAATGATAGTGAAATCACGAAATACTTAGATACTATAGATGTAAATGACATAACGCCTAGAGAGGCTTTAGATATAATATATATTCTTAAAGATATGCTTGATTAAAATATTAGTGTAAAAAACCATATATTGCACATATTAGATATTGCATTTTTCATGCTATTTTGCTAAAATGTATATAGTAAAGGAGAATCTGATATGGAAAATAGTAATCATAGAGAAGAGAGTAATAAAAATAAAATCGTTCTCTTAATTTTAGGTGTTGCTACTATTCTTGTTGCGTTGATAGGGGCTACATTCGCGTATTTCACATCTGTAATTAACAACGTAAATGGTAATCAAAGTGTTACTGTGACAACTACAACAGTAGAGGGTGTTACTTATACAGCAAGTGAAACTCTATCACTAATCGATGCAATTCCTGGAGAATGGGATGAAACTACATTCACTATTTCTAATCCAAACGCGAGTGCTACTGTAAACTATGGTCTAGTATTTGTACCAGATGTAAATGACTTTGAAATTACTGAAGGTACTAATCAATTAGTAGTTACAATAAGTGGTGGACAAATCACAGGAAGTAAAGCACTAGATTACACAGATGGTGCAAATTCTGTAAGTCAAGTTATCGTTGATGATGTAACACTTGCTGCAGGTGCAACTGATGAATATACAGTTAGAATTGACTTCTTCGAAACACAAAGTGTTCAAAATACTAACCAAACTAAAAACTTTGCTGGTCATATCGAAGTAACACAAAAAATCATAACTGCAACAACAAATTAAAAATAAAAAAACTGTATAATAAGCAGTTTTTTTGTTCTTTAATCTTGAAAAAATGAAGATATTAATATATACTTATAATTGGTGAATAGTATGAATAAAATGGGGAAGATGAGGAGGACTTTTGAAAGTGTTGAAAATACTTGGTCAAAAGTTAAAAACTCTTACATATATAGATTATTTAGGAAGATTGTCTCAGTGATTTCCACTCTTATACTAGTATTTCTTCTAGTTATCGGTGCGGCAATGTTTTACTTTAATATGAAGGCAAAATCTTATGCAGAACAAGGTATAAATTATACCGCACCATTTGGACTTTATACGATTATAAGTGGTAGTATGCAACCAGCAATTAATGTGTATGACGTCGTTGTTTCTGCAGAAGTAAAAGATTTGAATACTATTAAAGTTGGGGATGTAATAACATTCGTATCATCTTGGGATATGAACTACGGTAAGACTGTAACACATAGGGTTATATCGATTTCTAAAAATGAAAATGGAGAATTTCAATTTGTAACAAAGGGTGACTGGAACCAATCAGCAGATGGTGCTGTTGTTACTCAGAGTAATTTAGTTGGTAAAGTAATACTAAGAATTCCTCAACTTGGTCGAGTGCAGTTCTTCTTAGCAACTAAACTCGGTTGGTTCTTAGTTGTATTCATCCCTGCACTTTTAATCATAGTTTGGGATTTAATTAAAATTTTTAAATTATACATTTTAAAAGACAAAATAAACAACGTTAAAGATGCCAAAACGGCCGACAAAATATATTTTGAAAATGACTTATTAGATAATAGGGAACTCTCAAACGATAAATTAGAAAAAACTTTAACACTTGGAGTTATAGATGAAAAAGATATAAGCATCAAACTACAAAATGGTCAGTACACAAATGATGAATTTATCAAATTAAAACCTAGTAAAAAGTTGATGCCAAGGGTGTTTAAACGTGAACCTATTAAAACCCGCGATAGTAAGGAAATTCAACCTAAGTTATTGAGTAGACCGGTTAGAGAAGAAAAAGTAACTGAAAATGTAAGACAGGTTCTTCCAACTAGAGATACTCAAAAAAATGATGAACAAGTAGTGGAAAAAAAGATATTGAGTAAAAGAAAAAAATTATGAGGAGTGATAAATATGATTACAGATTTATCGTTTAAAGACTTAAAACACGTAATAGATATCGCTGAAAAAGTTATCGAACAATTGGAAGAAAAAGACGATAATAAAAGTAAACAAAAGATTAAAAGGATAAATATCGCTCTTGAAAACGGATATCGAATTTTAAATGTTGATGATACAAATCAAAAAGAAATAGATAAAGCTACTGACTTGATTTGGAAAGCCCTTGAGGAGGATAAAACAGCTGGCATATTTTGGATTTTTCTCTTCGGCTTCCTTTTCTCAAGTGCCGTTGTCTTTACTGCATATCAAACTTATTCATTTATAGATTCAAATTGGGATAAACATCACCATCATCACAAGTATCCAGAACTAACTGAGGATATAAGTAAACTGATAACTGTTAACTATAAGGAGACAAATATTGTAAACTTGACAAATCTCATGACCGTATCAGATTCAATTGGCCTAAAAAATCCACCGCAAGAATTTCAAATTTCAAACGATGGAAAAAGAGTAAATAACATGGATTATCAGGTTGTGTATTCAGTAAATATCACCGAGTTAAATTACGGTATTGAAAACATATTAGATAAACAATATTTAAAATATCAACTGAGTTATACTGATAATAAGGGCAATACGGTGACTGAACCTATTGGAACTTTTGCAGATTTAAAAGAAAACCCTGATGGTACATTTTTGATGACAAAGGGAATTCAAAAGAAAAATGCAACAACTGATTTTAAAGTCGTTATTTGGTTAAGCGCTACTGCACCAAATAGTGAACAAAATAAGGCATACACTTTCAGTTTTAAGGTAAATGCAGCCATAGCAAATGTGTGATGTTAAAAAAATTGAACTTTAACTTGCTAATTTATCTGAAATTTTATATAATTAATTTAGGAAACGCACCCAGCTGATGCGAGTGTGTTCTCCAGTTTTCTAGATAGCACAACCCGTATCAATCAAGGTACGAGCTGTGTTTTTTAATTCTTATAAAATCAAATGGTTGTACTGTGTTCGCACCAGGGAGACCCGAAGTCGATTAAAACCAAATTTTTTTGTCAAACAAAGAAAATAGCACTTTACAAATGGTGCTTATTTTGTTATCATTGATATAGAATAAAAAGGTGTGATGAACATGAAAACAGTAGATTTTAAAACAAGTAACTATGAAGATAAAG
>JAZQJK010000030.1:0-2994 GCA_045541615.1 Bacilli bacterium | reverse complement strand
ATTTTAAGTACCTCTTTCCTTCTTTATAATACAGGATGTTTTAGAAACAATTTGTCATATTTTGTCTATACTTTAATTATAGACAAAATTAGTCTATAAATCAAAGGTTTTATTTACCTATGAAATTTAGACATGCGAAAGATGGACTTCAAAATGCACATTAAAAAGTCCGAACTTTCCATCTTGTCCGGACTCTTTTATCTTGTCCGGACTCTTTTATCTTGTCCGGACTCTTTTATCTTGTCCGGACTCTTTTATCTTGTCCGGACAAACCATTCTATATTTAATTTTCCATCAACCAGCAAACTTTGTCAAGTGTTTAGACTAAATTAGTCTAGGCAAATTTTGACTTTACGTTCCACCTAATTGTAGAAAAAAATTTACTTTTATGTAAACCCGTGGTATGATGTATTTAGCAAGGGATACTTGCATATACTAAAAGGGAACATTCGGTTTTTGCGTGCTGAATGTCTACCATGGTTAGTTTGGAGACATTTAAGTCTTAAGGTTTAAACTTAAGTCTTAGATGTCTAATTTTATTGCAATGATAATTAGCAATAAAAGGATTAGAATATAGACGATGTTATGGAATATAGAAATCACATAATCTCGTTTGTTCATAAATTCCCCTCCTTCCTTTTTGAAAAGAGGTAGACATCCAGCGAACCGAGAGTTCCCTATAAACATTTTATAATATTCTAAACTAAATGCAATATGCAGTGCTTATTTTTGACACTTAGGACAAAAGAAAGAACTTCGACCACCTATTTGTATTCTTTCTATTAAAGTACCGCATTCAAAGCACGGTTTATTTTCCCTAGATTGTACTTTAAGTTCGTTTTGGTATTGACCAATAACGCCGAGACTTGATGTATAACTCTTTATCGTAGTGCCGCCCATTTCATAGGCTTTTTCCGTGATTCTTCTTGAATTTTGTATGATTTCATCTGCTTCTTTTAAGGAAATACTTCCTGAGTCCCTTAGAGGATGAATTTTACTCGCGTATAGGACTTCATTCACATATATATTTCCGAGTCCATTTATTACCGTTTGGTCGAGAAGCATCGTTTTTATGGGCAACTTTTTATTATACAGTTTAGATTGTAAATAAAGGGGTGTGAGTTTTTCACTTGAGGGTTCAGGTCCCAGTTTTCTAATCGATGGTGCGTTTTCCACATCAAGAGTTCTAACGAGTTCCATCTTTCCAAATTTTCTCACATCCTCATATCTCAAATCCATTCCATTATCTAATACAAATACGACATGTTCATGTTTTTTATAAGGCACGTTACTTGGCACATAGAAATATTTTCCTTCCATGCGGAGGTGACTTAAAAATGAGATGTCTCCGAGTTCAAATATCAACCACTTACCGTATGATTTAACATCAGTAAATATCATATTTTGTAGTTTATTTTGAAATTGTAGAGTACTTCCTTCGATAATTCCTGAATAAAAAACCTTTATATCGGTTATCCTTTTGCCGATTATTTGTTTTCTTAAAACATCTCTTACAACCCTGACTTCTGCTATTTCTGGCATTACTTCACCTACTTTGCTTCAAACCAATTAGAGCCGGTTTCAACTTCCACTTTAAGAGGTATTTCCCAATCTACTACACTAGACATGTTCTTAATAACCAAATCTTTAACTACTTCAAGTTCATCCTTTTTGACATTCAATATGATTTCATCGTGTACTTGAAGGAGCAGTTTACTCTTTAAATTCTTTTCATTTAACTCATCATATAAGTTTACCATTGCTATTTTTAAGATATCTGCACCAGTACCTTGAATAGGTGTGTTAAATGCGATTCTCTCTCCCGCATTTCTAATCGTGTAAACAGGACTCTTTAACTCCTCGATGTATCTTTTTCTTCCAAAAAGAGTTGTCACATATCCAGTATCATATGCTTCTTTTTTTATGTTATCCATGTACAAGCGAACGCGAGGATATAATTCATAGTACTTTTGAATGAATTCTTTTGCTTTTTTACTTGAGATGTGTAAGTTTTCTCCTAGCCCAAAGCCACTTATACCATAGACTATACCAAAGATAACCGATTTAGCAGTGCTTCTCATCTCTTTTGTTACATCATCTAAACTCACACCATAAATATCCGCGGCAACGCGCTTGTGTATGTCTTCTCCATTTTTATAAGCATTCATCATTGTTTCATCCTGTGATATATGAGCAAGTATTCTTAGTTCTATTTGAGAATAATCTGCACTCAATAAAACTGAATCTTCTTCTGCTAGAAAAGCCTTCTTTATTAGTCTACCCTCTTCATACCTAGTCGGAATATTTTGTAAATTAGGTAGTACACTTGAGAGTCTTCCTGTTCTCGTAAGAGTTTGCTTATAAATAGTATGTATTTTTCCATCTTCTCTAATGTAATCCTTCAAAGGTTCTACATAAGTGTTAAACAGTTTTGTAAGAGTTCTATATTCAAGTATCGGTTCGATTATCTCATGTTTTCCTAAAAGTTTTTCTAAGACTGACACATCGGTACTATAAGATGTGGTCTTTTTATTTGGGTATGGTATTGCAAGTTTGTTAAAAAGAATATCACCTAGTTGTTTTGGACTTGATACATTGAATTCTTCACCTGCGATTAGGCAAATCGTACTACGTAGAGATTCAATTTTTTCTTTTAGAGGTCCTTGCATATCTTCTAATACTTGGGGACTTACTTTTATTCCATTTTTTTCCATATCAAATAGCACTTTTACAAGAGGTAGTTCAACCTTATAATATAGGTTACTCATATTTTCATCGATAAGACGTTTTTTTAAGGTTTCCTTTTCATTCCATATGAACATCGCTTTAGAGATTAATCCCCTTTGAAAGTTTTCCTCTGATACTTTGTTTTTTAAAAGTTCTTCACTGTAATAGCACTGGTAACCCTGTTCGTTCATTTTTATTGCTATGTCATCCTTTGTGGTATTATCTAGTAAATAGTAGTATAACGACATATCGAAATCAGTATTATTT
>JAZQJK010000029.1:0-8204 GCA_045541615.1 Bacilli bacterium | reverse complement strand
CTATTTGGCGAAGCAATCTTTCTTTTTGGTGTTAAATAATTATCGATTTTAAAATACTTGTTCAACTTATTTAGTCCTTTTTTCTCAAGTATTCCAACATATTTTGGAGTACACCCCAATATTTCCGCGATTTCTTTTATCGAATACGTGTTTTGTCCAAATAGTCCATAGCGATAAATAAGAACAATTCTTTCTTTCTTTTTTAAAATTTTACAAATTATCTCTTTTAAATCGTCAATTTCTATTTTTTGTAAGGCCTCATCATCAGTTAATATTAAATCACCACTTGGAGTTCGGGACGGTAGTATACTCTCCAATGTCATCCCCTCATCATCCATTGAAGTATACGGGGTATTTATATTAATTGTACTCATTGAAAGAATCTCTAATTCCAGCGCTTCCTCATGAGTTATTTGTAACACATCCGCAACGGTTTTATAATCAATTTTTACTGATAAATTTTTTTGTAATTCTTGTTTAATTTTTTTATATTTTATGAGCATATTCATTTTTTTATTAGTTAAAGTCAAGACACTATTGTTCTTTAATAAAAACTTAAGCATGTACGATTCAATCCATGCATTTGCATAAGTTGTAAATCTTGTACCCAAATCAGGATTAAAGTCTTTCGATGCACGAATTAGCCCCATATTTCCTTCTTGAATTAAATCTTCAAAACTAACATTATCATTATTATACTTTTGTGCCTTCAAAGCTACTAACTTTAAATTATGCTTCACCAATTTCCCTTGTGCTTCAACATCACCATTTTGAGCCTGCTTAGCAATATAAAATTCTTCTTCTGCTTTTAGGATTGGTATATTCTCTATTTCTTTAAAATAATAATATAATTCTTCATCAGTTTTTTTCATTAAAAGCCCCCCTTTTTTAGTAGAACATATTATAGCACAAAAATTGTAAAATGCAAGTAATTCACCCAAGTAAAAAACTCTCAAAAAAGAGAGTTTATAATTGCCAATCTATTGGCGGTATATCATTTTTGATTAAAAAATCATTAGTTTTAGAGAACGGTTTAGACCCGAAGAAGCCATTTCTCGCACTAAAGGGAGATGGATGAGGGGATTCGATAATGAGATGTTTAGAATTAGTAATTAAATTTTTTTTACTTCTTGCGAATGCACCCCATAGTATAAATACAGTTGGAGTGTCCTTTTCATTTAATTTTTTTATTATTCCATCAGTAAAGAATTCCCAACCTATACTGCGATGACTTCCAGCTTTGTCTTTTTCTACGGTTAGTACGGAATTTAAAAGTAAAACCCCACTTTTCGCCCATTTTGTTAAATCACCACAATTTTTAGGTTCGATTATCCCTAAATCATCATAAATTTCTTTATATATATTTTGAAGAGATGGCGGGACTTTTATTCCAGGTCTTACTGAAAACGATAATCCGTGTGCTTCTCCTATTCCATGATATGGGTCTTGGCCTACGATGACAACTTTAGTGTTCTCATAAGAAGTCAATTTCAATGCTTCGAAGATATGTTCCCTAGGTGGAAATATAATTTTGGAGTTGTACTCATTTTTAGCCAACACCATTATATTGTAAAATTCTTTAGTATCAGTAATATCTTTCAATACTAAATCCCAATCATTTTTAAATAATTCCATGTGTACTCCTATTTATGATAAGTTTCGTTATTGTTTATTTTAAAAGCTCTATAAATTTGCTCTAGAAGAATACCTCTAAAAAGACCATGCGGAAATGTAAATTTAGAAAAGGATATCATTTTATTTGCTCTTTTCTTTATGCTATCATCAAGTCCCTCTGAACTTCCGATTATAAAATCGATTGTGCTATTTGTAATAAAAGTTTTATCAATCAAAACTGCAAGTTCGTTGCTCGTAATCATGTCACCATTTAAATCACATACGATTACATAATCTCTGGGGTCGATATGTTTTAATATATCGCTTGCCTCTTTAGAGAGGTTATTTTCATCTTTTAACTCGATAATTTTTACCTTGTGATAGTGATTTATCCTCGTAAAATAATCTTTTATCATATCTTCCAAATATTTTTCTTTTATTTTCCCTAAACAAATTATATTTATCATAACTTAATCTCCTCTAATTTGTCTCTTTGGTGGGCAACTGTTATATCACAAAAATCGATTGAATATTCCACGAGAGTCTTTTTTACTGTACTCACTGCGATTTGTTCTTCATTATTTTCATGACTGAGATGTGCTAGAATAACTTTTTTTGTATCAGGTCCGATTAATTTTGAAAGATAGAACCCAGCAGCATTATTAGATAAGTGGCCATTGTCTCCACAAACTCTATCCTTTAGCCACTTTGGATGATTACCATTTAATAGCATTTCGACATCGTGATTTGCCTCTATTATATACAAGTTTTTATTATAAAGCTTTTTAAAATATTTTTGATTTATATACCCCGTATCAGTAATATATACTAATGATGAAGTATCATCGTAAATTAAAAATCCCCTTGAGTCACTAGTATCATGACTTGTCTTAAAATTCTCAACAACTGTCGAACCTATTGCAACTAACTCATCTGTTATTACAGTCTTTTCATAGCAATTTAAAATCTCTAAATCCTCATACATACTTTTTGTTACTACGACATTTGGAGTATATTTTTTTATAAAAGTTTTAAGTGCTCCGATATGGTCCGTATGTATATGTGTAATAAAAATGTAATCTATTTCCGATGGTTTAACATTGAGTTCGGAAAGTTTCTCAGTAATATATTTTAAATTCATTCCGACATCGATTAAAAGTTTTACACTGTCAGTTTCAACATAAGTACAATTACCTTCAGACCCACTTGCAAGAACACTGACTAGCATTTGAATGCCACCTTACATGGGTCATATTTGGTACCGTTGTCATCTCTTATTTCAAAGTGTAAATGAGTTCCCGTAGAAGAACCACTGTTACCCATGAATCCTATGACCTGTCCTTTGGATACTGCCTGTCCAACACTTACTGGTACATTATTTGTATTATGAGCATAATAAATTGTTAATCCGGTAGTCGAACGTATCTCTACGTAGTTACCATAACCACCACCACATGGAGAGCCATAATATCCATTGTTTGCACAGCCCTTGTAGACTTTAGTAACTATACCATCAGTTGCAGAATATAGAGGTGAGCCGAAGCCACTTCCCGAAATATCTAATCCGCCGTGAAGTTTACCCCAACGCCATTTATATCTACTTGTTATTACATATGGACTTGATGTCGGCCATACCCAGTCCGTACTGCTTGCTGCAGGTGGCACATAGTTTAAGTAGTAATCATTTGCAACTTTTGTACCCTGAATTACGATTTTATCAATAGGTGCTGATATTTCGTAATCATTTGCAACTACAAGAGTCATGATTTCACCATTTTTAGATAATATCTTTTCAGTTACTCTAAGTATTCCGTTAACTCCCTTTTGTTTAACATATGATTCACTTGCATACTTGGTCGAGTCTTTCTCAGTTATAGTTGCATATGGTTTTTCTATATCTTCAATTACTTCTGATTCTTCAACAACTGTAAAAAGTGGATTGATAAGACCTATATTAAGTTTTTGCCCAGCACTTAAAAGTGAATTGATGCTTGCTAGATTTGGATTTGCGATTAATAACTCTTCGTTAGATAATCTATTGTTATAAGCCACGTTTTCAACTGTATCCCCTTCTTTTACAGTATAAGATTCTTGTTTTTCAAGAGTCCCAAATAAGAGAAATTTAGTTAAATCTTTTTGGTTAGTAATGATATTGGAATTTACACTTAAATAATCCTCTTTAATAGTAATTTTTTCTTCAAAATATACCTTCTCGATAGTTTTACCCGTATCAGTAATTTTAATTTGATTATTATCCATGTATGCTTTTAAATTATCAGTTGGAATAAAAGCACTTACTGCATCTAATAAAGCGGGTTCTAAATCTTCTCTATTTAAAATTTGAATATAAATAGGTTCAGTTTCTTCTCCCTTTATCGTTACAGTATAACCCTGAATTGTAAAATCACTTTGTTTTCTAATTATTTCATAGATTTCCTCAGCAGTTTTTAAATTTTTATTATATGTCTTATATTCAGTTATGGTTAACCCCGCTGGAGGATAGACTTTATCAACATTGTATTTTGACTTTATCGCTTCTTGTGTTTGGTCGATTAAATTATATAATTCCTCTTTGTTTGAAATCAAACCAACTCTCTCACCATTTAAATATACTTGATATAAAAGTTCGATTTCACCTGGATTCAATCTATTAAATCCAACTATAAAAAGGAGTATTGATGTCGCGAGAATTATGAATATACTACCTAAATTAATTCTCATTTTCATTAATTTTCCTCATCTTTCTTTTTCATATTTCTAAAGTTACTGATATTTTTTTCGAATAGTAGTTCTATTGTTCCGGTTGAACCACTACGATGTTTACCAACGATAAGTTCTGTTACTGAAGTAGTACTGCTCAAATTTTTTGGGTCCGGATTATAATAGTCATCACGATATAAGAATGCTACAATATCGGCGTCCTGTTCTATCGAACCTGATTCACGCAGGTCTGACATAATAGGACGTTTATCCTCTCTTAATTCGACATTTCGCGATAACTGTGCTAGAGCAATAACCGGTATTTTGAGTTCTATAGCCATTGTCTTTAATGAACGTGATATTTCTGATACCTCTTGTTGACGATTTCCGGCATACCTTGCGCCACCTTGAATGAGCTGTAAGTAGTCAATCAAAACCATTGCTAGTCCCTTTTCAGAGTTTGCTAGACGTCTACATTTAGCACGTATTTCTCCAACAGTAATACCAGAAGTATCCTCGATATATATATTCGTTTCACCGAGTTCACTCATCGCTTCATTTACTTTTTGCCAGTCTTTATCATCGAGTTGTCCTGTTTTTAATTTGTTCATCTCAATACCACCGACTGCACCTATCATACGCTGTGCGAGTTGTTCAGCACCCATCTCTAAGTTAAAAAGTGCGACTGCTTTAGGTGTAGATAATGCTGCATTTACTGCTAGATTCACTGCAAAAGCGGTCTTTCCCATCGCAGGACGCGCAGCAATAATTATAAGTTCATTTTCATGTAGTCCACTAGTCATGAGGTCTAGGTCCGTAAAACCTGTAGGTAAACCAGTAATAGCAGAACCATTTTGCGCTAAGTATTCAAGTCTTGCCTGTGTTAGTCTTAAGACTTCGCTTATGCTCTTAAATTCACCTGATTTTCTCTCTTTTGTAACTGCAAAAATTTGCTTTTCCGCGTTATCTACAACTTCGTTCGTATCACTACCCTCTTCATAAGCACTAGTAGTGATATCAGTAGAGACCTCAATAAGCCTTCTTCTCAAATATTTCTCTTGAACGATTTTAATGTAATATTCAAGATTTGCTGCACTCACCATGCTATCGACAACTTCACTCAAATACTCAAGTCCACCTATTAGAGCAAGACTGTTATTCTTTTCGAGTTCATTAGTCAAAGTTGTCATATCTATAGGTCTTTTTGACTCATGGAGTTCATATATGGCTTCAAAAATTTTCCTATTAGAATCACTAAAAAACATATCAGGTATCATTTCTTCACAAACTTTATCAGCAGCGCTTTTCATGAGCAAACATGCACTTAAGACTGACATCTCAGCATCTAAATTTTGGGGCATTTTTCTAGCCATATTCTCTCCTCCTTAACAGATGTGTATTTTTATATTTGCAACCACTTGTTTATGCAAATTAATCTTTATAGAATAAACACCTAGTCTATCTATTTTAGTATCCATATCGATTTGTTTTTTATCGATATCATAACCCTCTTTTTTTAATTCTTCACTTAGCATTTTGCTCGACACTGTTCCGAATAATTTTCCATCATTACCAGATTTAAATGTGAAACTAAAATCTTTTTTTTCGATTTCCTTTTTTATTTTCTCACATCTTAAAATTTCAGCATCATTTTCTTTATTTCTTTTATCTATTTCATTTTCTAATATATTTTTACTGGTTTTAGTGTATGGAACTGCTAGTTTGTTTTTGATTAAAAAGTTTGTTGCATAACCATCACTAACCTCGATTATTTCATCTTTTTTACCTTGCTTTTTAACATCTTGTAATAAAATAACTTTCATAATTTCTTTCCCTCCTCGTGTAAATATTATAGCACGAGTATAGATGAATATCAAATGGACAAATAAAAAAGAGGATTGTTAAAAAATCCCCGTAATATCGACATATACCTCACATAAAGTTTAATAGAATTTCGTTCTGTCCTAGTTTGTGTGTGATAGAACATAAGTGATATTACAAATTTAATTGATGAAATGAATAAAGGCCAAGAATAAATCCTTGTTAGTTTGGACTGTATGCAAAATCCCTGCAAAGCGTCCGCATATAACCGGGCGGTGTTTCCATATATATCCGGACGATTTTTTTTACAAATAATTAAGTCAAGTTAGTCATAAAAGAAAAAAGACGTAGAATATATTTTGCGTTATTGTGGTAAACCTTGCTTTGCCCAATATCGTATAATAGATATTGAGGACGGCTATGTTACAATTTGGTATCAACGACATGAAGATGATAAATTTGTGGTAGAACGTATTTATGTTTTTGAATTTATGGGGTGACTTATTAAACATATTCTTGAAACAAATTTTAAAACTATACGTTACCATGGTTTCTGTGCTACTAATAAATCATCACTTAAAAACTGTAGAATTGTTCATTTCTAAACCTAGATTTGATTGTATGAAATGTAACGGTAAGATGTACCTATGTATTATATTGGTGTTATGGGACAAGTTTACGAATATAAAGAATGACACCTAAGATTTAATTTTAAAAAAAATTGAATTTTTCCAGTTTCTTTGTCGTGCCTTAATAATCGTCACGATATTTTTTATGTACTTTTTTGTACTTTTTTAGAATATGCACTTTCCTATAAAAAAAAGAACGAAATGTTTCGCTCTATTATTTTACGTATGGAATTAAAGCCATAAAACGTGCTCTTTTGATTTGTTCAGCAATATGTCTTTGATGTTTAGCACATGCTCCAGTCATTCTTCTAGGCATGATTTTTCCTTTTTCATTGATATATTTAGAAACTATCATAACATCTTTATAATCAACGCTTTTTCCAGCACACATTTGGCAAATTCTTTTCTTTTTTCTATGAAATTCAGCCATTATATTTTATCTCCCTTCTTTAAAATGGTAGGTCGTCATCACTTAATATAACTTCTGTCCCAAAATCTTTAAATGGGTCATCGCTTATATCAGTTGTATTAGCACTCATCATGCTATCACCTGTTGGGAATGGGACATCATCTTGTGGTAAATCCATTGATACTCCATCAAATATTGGTGCCGTAGCAGCTGGTGCAATTTCATTAGCGCCTGATGCACTACTTGCTCTGCTTCCTAAGAATGTTACATTATCTGCAACAACCTCAGTGACATATCTACGTGTACCATCTTGAGCATCATAACTTCTCGATTGTAATCTACCTTCAACTCCCACTAGAGAACCCTTTTGACAAAATTTTGCAACGTTCTCAGCTTGTCTTCTCCAAACTACTACACTTATAAAGTCGGCAATTCTTTCACCGTTTCCGTTTGGCATTCTATTGATTGCTACAGTAATACGGGTAGTTGCTATTCCATTTGGAGTAGTTCTAAGTTCAGGGTCTGCAGTTAATCTTCCAACTAAAATTGTTCTATTCATAAATAAACTCCTACTCTTCGTCTAATCTAATAATTAAATGTCTTAAAATGTTTTCATCAAGTCCTAAACGACGGTCTAATTCTTTAATAGTTTCAGCAGTCGCTGTGAAATTGAACACATAATAAAAACCTGTATTTTGTTTTTTAATTTCATAAGCCAATTTTCTTTGACCCATTTCTTTGAAATTAGTAACTTCACCCTTATTATCTGTAATAAGTGCTTTGTAAGTGTTAGCAACTTTAAGTGCTGCATCACTTTCCATTGTAGTTTTTACTATAAACATAATTTCATATTTGTTCATATAGTCTCGCACCTCCTTTTGGTCTAATCGGCTTTAGATTCACACTAAAGCAAAGAGAGCTTTTTGCATCTCGTTGGTATTATAGCAAATGTATGCATTGATGTCAAAGGAATTTAAGAAACTGTTGAAAAAATCCTCACAAAAACGACCCTCGGGCTTTCTCAAACGAAA
>JAZQJK010000028.1:0-2242 GCA_045541615.1 Bacilli bacterium | reverse complement strand
AGTGTTACAGAATTAAATATAGACGACAATTTTAGCCCTAATAACATAAATAGCATTGAAGTTGAGAATAATTCAGTTTATAAAACTATAGATGGCGTTCTATACAACTCTGATGCTAGCATACTTTATGTATTGCCTTCAAAACTAAAAATGGAAAAATATGAAATAGTAGACACCTGTAAAACATTATATGATAGATGTGCTTATTCTAACCTTACTGTAAAAGAACTCACTGTTCCATCGTCAGTTACGAGTATAGGTTTTTACTCACTAGCAAGTGACCCTAAATACTCATTTAGTACGATTAATCTTTATTCAAACGAAGAGTTAATATTTGAAAATGATTCCTTTATGATTAGTTCCTCTACTATCGATACCGATATAAGAGAAAGAGTGATAAATGTTACAAACGAAAGTTTAAAGGAATTACTAGAAGAGAGCTATACATCTACTGCACAAATGAAATACACGATAAACATAGAATAGAGGAGGACTCATGAAAATAAATAAAAAAATAATTATACTACTAGGGGTCTTCCTCGTACTTCTAGTGAGCATAACAGCAATTTTAACATGGGACAAAAAATTAAATATAGAAGATTATGACAAATATTTACTAAGTGTTATAATAAGTACCAAAAGTACTGAAGAGGCATCTCATACGATAAATGTATATAGTGATAAAAAAAATATAAAGATAGAATCACACTATGTAGATAAAGAGGCATTTTATAAAGATGATAAATTGATATTTATCGATGCTGATGAAAGGAAATTACTCGAATATAAAACAGAGTATTCATACTCAAAAGTATATGCTTTATTAAAAGATTTTAAAAAAAATAAAAAATTTGAGGAGAACTCATATGAAGTTACATATGAAAATGACAGTTTAAATGAATTATTGTCTAATCTATATATAGAAGATGAAATCACTGGTGAGACAAAAGCAAGCATCACCATTTTAGAAGATAAAATAGTATCCTTCGACATTGGACTTCATGGAAAAAATTTTGAAGATATATATATCGAATTATACTTTGATAAATTAGATGCAGATTTTAAAATAGATGACAGTATATTAAATAAAAGTGATGAACTCATAATCGATTCAACCGGAGTACATAGGCCATCGGACAGTATATACGATTATGAGAGTATAGAATATGACCAAAATTTACTTAAAATAGTAAAATGATTTTTATGCACCCTTGAATTTTAAATACGCGCATGTTATTATTATAGATAGAAAGTAGGAGAAAGATATGAAGAAGAAAAAGGGATTTACTTTGGTAGAAATCATCGTAGTAGTCGCTATACTCGTAGTGGTTGCAGGATTATTCTCTATCAATATGATTAAAACTTTGGATAAAAACAAAGATGTAGAGAACAAAACTATCATAACGACTATAACTTCCGCAGCTGATGCTTATGTATCTTCTAATCCCGAGAAGATAGAGAGACTTTTTAACGGTTATGGTTATGTCGATTTGACAGTCGGAGAGTTGAGAGATGCTGGACTTATAAGCATCGACCTCGTCAACCCAGATACAGGTGAAGTCATTGGTGATAATGAGATAGTACGTGCAAAACTCGAAAACAGCGAAGAAAGTGACCTAGTAAAATTCATCTATCCAGTAAGCGCTGCTGAACAAGCAGAAAAATCTTATTCACTTATGGCCGATGACCTATATGTCGCTTATAGCAAAACGACAACACGCGATTACTGGTGTTCATCTAGTTCTGCAACAAGTGGACTTAAAGTAGTCGATAACTCAGCCCAAGGTAAAATATACACTGGAAATGCAATTTCAGACTTCAAAATAAAAGTTGAGTCTTGTAATGTAAATCCACAATCCGCTGGTACTTACCAAGTAAGATATGAGTACACAGACATCTCAACTAAAGATGTTAAAAATGTCACTAGAACAGTATATGTAACTACTTCACCAGATGATATAATCTCTTATACAGTGGTAATAAACAATGGAAAAACTATTCCAATAAATGCAACAAACGTGCCTATAAAAATAGTTGAAAAGAAGAGTAATGGTGCATCAAACACTATAAGCACTAACAATCAATCTATTGCAAATCAAGGTTATACTCTTGAAAATTTCTCAACTAGTACAAATGGTTCAAGAACTGCAACTATTTCTTCTAAAAAGATAAACTCAGATGGCTCTAAACCTGCATCAGTGACAGCACCTTATTCAGTTACTAATTCAGCGAAAACACTAGA
>JAZQJK010000027.1:0-3161 GCA_045541615.1 Bacilli bacterium | reverse complement strand
TACGTTGTCCACTACGTTGTTATTGCCATCTAACATCAAACACCTATTTGCATCTGTTGTTATTCCTGTCAGTCCATACATATAACCGACTGATGCATTATCATTATCAAATATATTATAGGATGTTTGTTTTACAATTCTATCTAAATTCTTTTTTCCGTTTGCATGCGCTTCAGTTCCATCATATATAATTCTTAAACTACCATCACCATTTATGCGAACTATTCTCCAATAGTATCCTGCGAATTTTACATAATTGTTTGTAACTGCACCTCTGAAATAGTAACTCGTTCCGTAGTCATCCTCCATTTTAAATACGCCTTCATCAGTTGTTGCAACTGAATCAAAATTAGGTGTTGTATCCTGTGCAGTTGCAATTATATTGTCTGTAATATTTTCTATGCGGTATGGCTTACCTATGGACAGTTTTTTTAAATAAGAAAAGAGATGTTTTTATATTCTCTCATCTCTTCTCGTTTTATTCTCGATTTTATGTGGCACTTTTTGTATAATGTAATTGTAAAAAAAATAAAAGAGGTGCCACATGTATAAATTATATAATACTCAAGATGAAATTTCTACTAAAATTTCTAATTTAATTAAAGATTTTTATCCAAATATATCTAAAACCCATCTTAATATTCTTCCTTCAGTTATTTTTGGTATGATGGATTCTGAATCTGTTGTTACTTCTGATATTTGTAAATCTCTTAAAGGAACTTTCTCTTTTAATCATTTTGAATCTAACAAGAAAAGAATTTATAGATTTTTAAACAATCCTAACTTTGATGGTTATCTCTTTTATCATAATGCTATTAAATTTGTTATTTCTAAATTTGTTCCTAAACACTCTGATAACCGCATTCATATTTCTTTTGACCATACTTATATTAATAATAGATTTGTCATTTTTATGCTTACCATGAGAGTTGGCAAACAAGGTATTCCTATTTGGTTTAGATGTTTTCCTCATACTTCTCCTGGTCTTTCTGATTCTTATCAAACTGACCTTTTTATCGAGGGCATTGACTATGTTTCTAATCTTTTTAATAGTTTTAATGCTGATCTTATTTTCCTTGCTGATAGATGGTTTGGTACTAATCCTAAACTTCTTGAACACATTGATTCTCTTGGACACCATTATGTTCTTCGCACTAAGGGGAACACTAAAGTCTTTTTTAAACCTACCTATGAAAAACATAAGATTTGGTCCACTATTTCTAATCTCCCGTGTCAAAAACACAATTCCAAATCCTTTGAAAATCTCGAACTTTTTAATTGTAGATATAAGGCTAACATCGTTATTACACCTTCTGAAAATCATAAGGAACGGTGGTATTTAATTACCAATCTCCCTACTAAACGTGCTGTTAAAGACTATGGTTATCGCTTTGGTTCTATCGAGTGTATGTTTAAAAATCAAAAGTCTAATGGTTTCTACTTAGAAGCTACTATGACTCGTAATATTCATGCCTTTGAAAATCTCTATTCTATCACTTGCTTTGCTGTTCTTTTCTTAACTATTTATGGCACTTATTACGAAAAAAATAAATATAAGGTATTCAGAAATTTTAACCTTAAAACCTCATATCAAAAGTCTGATAAATCTCGTGCTAGATACATGTCTTTGTTCAATACTGGTCTTACTCTTTTCAAACTTGCTATTAATTCCAACATTTATATCAGTATTCCTTATACCCTGAAACTTTATGATATATGACGCTTTTTCTAAAAATTTTTTAAACGGTCAAAAAATCTTTTTGTCGTGCAACAATTTAGTCTATTTCTATACTTTTTAGTAAAAAATAACTCTGATTTTATCTTCAGAGCATTTTTATCATTTACTGGGTCAACACTTTCTACTTTTGAACCCTTTATTTATCTTGCTTCATCAAAAACTGTCCTTAGTTAAGAGTGAGCGGCACATCTTGTGTTCCCAAACCTCTTAACTGTTTTGAGTATTCAGTGGTCAGTGATATAACTGGGGCGACGCCATTCGTAATGTACACAAAGTAGTTGTTCAGATACCCAGAACTGTTCACAAAGAACACATACGCATAACTACCATTGAAATAGTAAGGCGACAGCGACCAGTAAGAAGATCCTTTATATAGATAATAACCTGAGTTTCCTGTCCCTGCAACGCCTCCGGCGAGGCTGACTTCGTCAGCACTTATTAATCCGACTGGATACTCTAAATCTCCATTTCCATATGTCTTATCTGATACTGTATATGCATCTTGTTTTTGTGGACACTTCAGTTGTGGAGTTTTCGCAGAATTCAATCTATTTCTTGGGCCGTAGTATGTGGTATTCGTTTCATAACCTAAGTTATTGCTCGTTCCCATACTTCGGTCTCCACAAAATAATGTATCAGCCACTTTATCTTCTAAACCCTTATCCACTATGTTTGTCTTATACCATGCATCTAGATAATCTTTTATTGTACTATCCTTTACATTTGCATGTGTCGCTTCGTATGCTGTTGTTGTCCACTTGCCTCCGGCACTTTCACATACACTCTTCGTAGTATATGTACTCACGTTATCTACGACATTGTTACTCGAATCCAGCATCAAACATCTATTCGCATCGGTTGTTATTCCTGTTAGTCCATACATATAGCCTACGTATGCATTGTCATTATTACTTGAATTGAATACTTGACTATTTCGATTTAATACTCTATCAGTACTTGTATCTGTATTTGCATGACAACTCGTTCCATCGTATATCAGTCTCAAACTTCCGTCTCCATTTATTCGGATTATTCTCCAGCAATAGCCTGCGAACGATACATAGTTGTTGGTAACGTTTCCTCTGAAATAGTAACTAGTCCCATAGTCATCTTCCATTTCATAGATTCCCTCATCAGTAGTTGCTACACTTGCAAATAGATTGGTTGGCGCTATTCCTTTTGATTGAGATTTGATTTTTTGTATGATTGATTGTGTTCCGTTTTCTAAAGTAAATTGACTCCAAAACGATGCATTAAAGTCTTGAGTTTGGTCCACTGTATCTGAGTATACTAGTGTTATCACCAAATTGTAATATAACTTTTTACCTGCTGGGACTTCTACTCCATTAGCAAGCACTAAATCAGTGTCTCCATTTACTGGTACATCCTTGTCAGTTTCAAGTTTTGTGTACTCTCCACCTTC
>JAZQJK010000026.1:0-9604 GCA_045541615.1 Bacilli bacterium | reverse complement strand
AAGAAGGATAAGACAGATAAGACCGCACATAAGTATAACTACTGATTTAATAGTGGGCTTCCCATACGAAAGTGATGGAAACTTCTCGAGCACACTTGACTTACTAAATAGAATAAAATTTACTAAAATACACGTTTTCCCATTTTCATTAAGAAGTGGCACAAAAGCAGAAGAGATGAAAGATTTTTTCGTAAAGGATGATATCAAAAAGATGCGTGTAAAAGCGGTCCAAGAACTGTCAAATCAACTAGAGGAGGAATACTACAAAAAATTTCTAGGGCAGACTTTAAATGTCATATTTGAAACTGAAAAAGATGGTACCTCTAAGGGTCTAACGAACAATTATATAAAAGTCGAAGTAAACGATAGTATTCCATCTAGCACTTCAAGAGATGTCTATATCTCAGAGGTTGACGGTTTAACTGTAAAAGGGTGTATAGTAGATATTGATTAAATTCAAAAAAATAATTATACTTAATATAGGGTGATAGTGATGGCAAGAAAAAATAATAAGACACGTATATTCAGTGGAGTATATACTGATAAAAATGGAAAACGTTATAGGATTAATGTCAGAGTAAATCCAAGACTAGTCAGTTTGGTACTTGCACTAGTAATGGTTAAAACGACTGCCTGTGGGGTAATAAATCCTAACTATGATAAAGATGCCGTTCAAAGGGGAGCATATGAAGATGAATACCAAAATCCAAATCTTCTACTCATAGATAAAATACTAAAAGAAAATCCTGAGATGTTAAAGGAACGCACCGAGGGAATATATAAAGTAGAATGGGGAGATACTTTAAGTGGTATTGCAGATGCCAATGGTATAACTTTAAAAGAACTACTTCACATGAACAAGTTTTCAGAGAGACATCTAATACGTACAGGTGATGAAATAAAAGTAGAGACTGTTAAAACACTTGATGAAAATACTCAAGAGATAAACATGCTCGAGGCATACTTATATGATTATGTATTCAATTCTCAAATCGCCCAAATCGCTAAAAATGAGATAGGAACTAATTCAAATCAA
Organism: Bacilli bacterium; assembly: GCA_045541615.1. Classification (GTDB taxonomy): domain Bacteria; phylum Bacillota_I; class Bacilli_A; order RF39; family UBA660; genus RUG11867. Next base: position 8,568 of record JAZQJK010000026.1, on the reverse strand, counting down.
AGTGAAAACTATAAAAGAATACTATATGGCAATCCAAAAAGTGAAAACGATGTGGATAGAAATAGCATATATGGTAGATACGTTGTTGCATACCTTAACTATCACGATGAGACAAAAGAGAAAACAGAAGAGAGTATACAAAACTATATAGAGACTCTAACTGAGATTGCTAAAGATGTAGATGAATATTTCAACATGGGCATCGGAGAGTTCATAACCACATATGACCAATTTAAAATATACTGTAAAAACGGAAACACTTTAAGTGATGAATTGGAGACTAAAAAAGTGAGTGTATACGACTAAAAGGCTCTTAGCCTTTTTTTAAATTGACTAAATCCCAGTAAAAAGATATAATAAAAATCAGTTAAACCTCGGAGGTAAATATGGAATATATAAAAGGAAAATTTAAAAAAATTATATATGAAAACAATTCCGGAAATGGATATAAAGTCGGTCTATTTCGCGTTAAGGAGATAAGCGATGGACTATCTCCAGACATCTTAAACCACACTATCACTTTTACGGGATATTTCTACGATTTGATTTTAGAGGAAAACTATATATTCCATGGTAATTACATTAAAAATGAGAAATTTGGATATCAATTTCAAGTGAGCGAATATGAACATGTAAAACCCGAAGGAAAAGATGCTGTTATAGAATTTTTGATGAGTAGTCTTGTCAAAGGATGTGGAGAGAAAACCGCTACTTTAATAGTCAAACATTTAGGTGATGATGCGATAAATAAGATAAAAGAAGATAAAAAAGTACTCATGCAAGTACCTAAAATGACTGAAAAAAAGATGAATAGCATTTATGATTCTATTGTAAAACATCAGGATAGTGATGAAACAATAATATACTTAACTAAACTCGGTTTTACTATGAGAGAGGCATTGAAACTTATAAATATATATGGCACTAGTATAAAGGCTGTTTTAGAAGAAAATGTCTATAGTCTCATAAATGACATAGAATTCAAGACATTAGATAAAGTGTTCTTTAAAGTAAACAAAGAAACGGATAATAATAGAATTGAAGCATGTATTATAGAATCTCTAAAAGAACTATCTTTTGAAAATGGTGATACTTATTCGTATATTGAAGAAGTCAGAAATAGACTTTGTGATTTCGATATCTATCTAAGTACTGAGGAACTCCAATTGTTTTTTGATGTCCTCGTAAAGAGAAAAGAAGTCATTGCTCAAGGAGATAAATACTTTTTATATGGTTACTATAAAATGGAAAAGAACATCGCAAAGTGTCTTTTTGAGATAAATGCTAATAAAGTAAGACACATCGATAACTTTGATGAAAAATTAGAAAAGTTTAGTGAGGTTCATGAAATCGTTTATAATGATGAGCAAAGACGTGCTATAAAAACTGCCTTAGAGGAAAATATCACGATTATAACAGGTGGGCCTGGTACTGGTAAGTCAACTATAGTGCGTGCTATTGCAGGGTTATTTATAGATTTGCACCCCGTAAGTGAGAACGAAGCACTTAATGAAATAGTATTGCTCGCTCCAACAGGTCGTGCCTCAAAGCGCATGAACGATGTAACTGGACTTCCTGCAAGTACGATACATAGATATTTAAAATGGGACAAAAACACTGGTAAATTCGAATATAATGAATACAACAAGAGAAAAGAAAAAATGATTATTGTCGATGAGACGAGTATGATTGACACTGAACTCTTCGATGCACTTTTAAAGGGCACTGAAAGCACGATAAAACTCGTCATAATCGGTGATGATAATCAGCTCCCGAGTGTAGGCCCCGGATTAATTCTAACCGACCTCATAAATAGTGAATGTTTTAATCACATACCCCTTAAGAAAATATATAGACAAAAAAGTGGTTCATCTATACCATATCTATGTCAATCTATAAAGGACCACGACCTCACTGAGGACTCTATTTCGCGCAAAGATGACTTTTCATTTATACAAAGCGATACCCATGCTGTAAAAGACATGATACGTGAGATATGTAAAAGAAGTATAGAAAAGGGAATAGACCCAGGAAGTGTACAAATTCTTGCTCCTATGTATAAAGGTGCAAATGGAATTGATAATCTAAACATACTCCTTCAAGAACTGTTTAATCCTCAGGATGGTTTTAAGGATGAGATAAAGATGGGTGATGTAATATTTAGAAAAGGGGATAAAGTTTTACAACTCGTAAACGAACCTGATAACAATATCTATAATGGAGATATAGGGTATATAGTGAGTGCTAATCCGAAGAGCAAAAATGAACTTTTATGTGTTAACTTCTATGGAAACGCTGTATTCTATAAAAGAGAAGATTTGATAAACTTAAAACATGCCTATGCCATAACGATACATAAGAGCCAGGGTTCTGAATTTGAACATGTCATAATGCCAATAACTATGAACTACGGAAGGATGCTCTATAATAAACTTTTATACACCGGAATATCCCGTGCTAAAAAGAGTTTGATACTTCTTGGCAATCCTCAGGCGCTATATATGGGTTCAAACAATGATTACAGTTTAAATAGAAAAACTAATCTCGTAGAACAACTGATGAATAATTTAAAATAATCTCGCCATACTAGTATTAAAAGGAGAGATAACAATGAAAAACATGAATATGATGAAATCAATCGCGATTTTAGGAATAGGTATGGCATCAGGTATGTACATGCATTCATATATTCAAAAAAATCCGATGAAAGTAAAAATGAAAATGAATGAAATGAAAAACATGATGAAGGACTATATGTAGTCCCTTTTTTAACATATGAAAGATAAATTATTAAAAAATTTAAACACTCTAATCATCATATCCATAGTAATACTCCTGATAGTACTAGTAAGACTTGTAAAACTCTTAGACATATGCTGTATACTATTAGAAATAGTTTTTCCGATATTTTTTGGTTTTGTAATTGCATGGATTTTACACCCCTTATATAAAAGACTATCTAAAAAAGTAAACAACAAGGTATCATTCTTTCTTTTAATAGCACTCTTATTTCTCATTTATGGATTAATTATCTTACTAGTTGCACCAGTTTTAATAAATGAAACAAAAAACTTAGTCGAGGTTCTAAAATCTTATTTACCAAAAATAGAAAATAATCCTTATATAAGCGATTTGTTTAAAAATTTAAAAGTAGCCCCTGATGTACTACTTGCCTCATGTGGAAGTATTTTCTCGATAGTCGTAAATTTCGGCTTAGCACATTTATTCGGTTTTTATATTCTTTACAATTATGATACGATTAAAACTTTGATAAAAGGTAATTTACCTGAAAGATATAAAAGCACTACACTTAAATTCACAAAAAAGCTTTCAATAAACATGCGTTTATATTTAAAGGGTGCATTAATAGATATGGTGTTTCTCTTCATTTTATCAGCACTTTTATTCTCATTATTTAAGTTTAAATATGCACTTTTACTAGCACTTTTCTGCGCGATAACGAACATCATACCTTTTATTGGTCCATACATTGGAGGAGTACCTGCAGTTCTTGTTGGCCTATCACAGAGTTTTAACTATGGAATTATTGCATTAGTAATAGTAGTGGTATCTCAAAACATCGAGAGTAATATAATCAATCCACTTATCATGAGTAAATGCGTTAAGATAAATCCTTTATTTATAGTGATTGCAATTACTATTATGGGAAAATTCTTCGGTATAATAGGTATGATATTTGCTGTACCTCTACTCATTTTTTTGAAAATTGCATATGAGTTTTATAGTAAATATCGCCAAACTCGGAAGTAAAACGGCGCCAAACTCGGAAGTTATTGTATACATTGTAATAAATATATGATATAATGCACTTGAAAGAAGTGAAATTTATGCAAAAATACATTCCTAGATTAGTAGACGATGTTTTAAAAAGAAAACTAAATTTATATGGTGCAATACTTATAACAGGACCAAAGTGGTGTGGAAAATCTACAACTGCAAAACAATATGCAAAAAGTATACTTGAATTACAGGACCCTCGAACTAAAAATAATAATTTAGAAATTGCTAAAAGTAGACCAGATTTGCTTTTAGAAGGAGAAAAACCTAGATTAATTGACGAATGGCAAGATGCTCCTACTATATGGGATGCAATAAGATATGATGTCGATAATACTGGATTAAAAAATCAATATATCTTAACAGGGTCAGTGACTCCAAGAAAAGAAGAACCTAAACATACAGGAACAGGAAGAATTGTCAGAATTTTAATGAGACCTATGAGTCTATATGAATCAGGTGATTCAACCGGTGAAGTTTCCTTAAAATTATTATTTGATGAAAACAGCGATATAAGTGGTGTTTCAAATAAAGAACTTGAAGATATTGCCTACTATTGTGCAAGAGGTGGATGGCCAGGTTCGCTCGAAATGAGTAGAGATGATGCATTGACAATTGCTCGAGATTATTTAGATTCTTTAATTGATAATGATATTAAAACAGTCGATAATATAGAAAGAAATCCAAATAGACTAAGAACAATAATTCGAAGTTTAGCGAGAAATATTTGTACTACAGCGAATCTTGCAACAATAAAAGAGGATACATCATATAATGAAGCAGAAATATCTGAAAAAACGATTTCAGATTATATTAATGCACTATCAAAATTATTTGTAATTGATAATATAGAGGCATGGTGTCCAAAATTAAGAAGCAAAACAGATATTAGAACAAGTTTAAAAAGAAACTTTATAGACCCCTCTATTGGTGTTGCAGCACTTAGAGCGACAGATAAGGACCTTCTTAAAGATTTTAGAACATTCGGTTTTATATTTGAATCACTATGCTTGAGAGATTTAAAAATCTATTCACAATGTTTAGATGGCGATGTATTCTTTTATAGAGATAAAAGCGAACTAGAATGCGATGCAATAGTACATCTAAAAGATGGAAGATGGGGTGCTATCGAAATTAAGTTGGGTTCAGAAGAAGCTATAGAAGAAGCAGCAAAAAACCTTACTAAGTTATCTAATATTGTAGATACTGACGAGATGAATAAACCATCATTCTTAATGGTTCTTACAGCAGGTAAATATGCATATAAAAGAGAAGATGGAATATATATAGTACCAATTACTACATTAAAAAATTAATAATCTTATAAATTGTGAGTACTTTTTGAGTATTCACAATTTTTTATTATTTAATAAATAAGTCTGATGAGGAAGAGAATCAAATCTTTTATGTCCCATGTTTCAATGGCTGTATTTGGTACTTTGTTCGGATACTTCATCTGGGTTCCGGGGGATAAATTTGCTAGATCCAATTATGTGTAGCAAGTGGGTGGGGCCGGCGTTCTTAATTACACTCATATGTATCACGGGCATTTAGTCCGCCCCGTCCTCTACCTAAAATCATACGTCTACATCGCGAATCCTGAATCAGCCGATTGTTCTATAAGCAATCCATACATCTTAAGAATGTAATAAGTTGAGTGAAACTATTTAAAGGTTCACTCTTTTAATTATCACAAACTTTTAGAACTCTTTTGGATGTTTCATCATAAATTATAATGAAAGATATGAAAGGGTGAATATTATGTCTAATAATGAAACAAATGGCATAGCTGAAATACTACAAGTCATTTTAATCTTACAGCAAAATGCTTCTTGCCCTGAAAGTTGTTTAGATTCTTGTGATAGACCGGTCCTTGGATGCTGCACGACAAATTGCTGTGTATGTAACACAAGACCAGTTGTCATTTACTCATGTTGTGCAGGGGCTGCAACACCAGTTACCATGCCGACAAGTAAAGACATCGTCACATGTACTGATGGAACAAACTGTTCTAGTGTATTCAGAGTAGAAAAAGTAGAATGTGGTACTGCTACATTCAGAGTACTCGCACCAAATACAGAAGATACAGGACTATATCCATACGTTGCAACAAACAGTTTCTTCACAATAAACCTAGATTGCATTTGTAGTATCAGATGTCTAAACGATACTTGTGTTGAGTGCTTATAACATTGAGTACTAAATAGTTAGAAGAGAAAATCATTCGAATCCCTAAAAAATTCGAGTTTTTTTCTCTTTTTATATTTACATTTTTGAGTCTTTTAATTATAATAAAAACCATTAAAAAAACGAAGGCGAGGTATCAAAATGAAAGAACAATTTCCAGCACTTATCATTTCAAACCTCGCATTATTTCCAAACGAAGAGATTAAAATAGAACTCTCCAATATCGCATCAAAAAAAGTAATAGATTATGCAAATATATATACCAAAAATGAACTCATACTCATAAGTCCTGCATCTAGTCAGGAAATAAGACCAAATATAGAAGATTTGCCCAAAGTAGGTATATTTTGTAAAATTCAAAATAACATAAAACTTCCCAATGGAAATTATAGAGTTACTATAAGAGGTATAAATAGAATAGGGATAAGTACCTATATAATGAATGATAAAATAGAACTCATTGCCTTGACTACTCGCATCACATATCCTATATTTGATTCACAAAAGGAAAATACTTACATAAAAAAAATAAAAGAACTTTTAAGTACATATGTCAAACAAAATAGTAAAGTCTCAAACGATATAATATCACTGACACAAGGAGTTACTAGTCTTTCTAAATTATCGGATATCATCTCTGCTTGGATGGATATACCATACGAGAAAAAGAGAAATCTATTTTTAGAAGTCGATTACTACAAAAGAGGGTATATGCTCATTAGTATACTCGATAATGAGATAAAATCTTTAGAGTTAGATAATAAACTAAATGAGGAAATTAGATCTGATTTTGAAAAGAGCGAAAAAGACTTATTCATAAGAGAAAAGATTAATAAACTTAGAAGTGAACTAGAAGATGATGAAATCAAAAATGAAGATGCTGGTGCGTTTTTAAGTGCAATAAATTCGATGAAAGTTTCTAAAAGTACTAAAGATAATTTACTAAGAGAACTAAAACGCTTTGAAACTACAATTGAATCTTCACAGGAATATAGCATACTGCGTAGCCATTTAGAATTTGTCACATCTCTTCCATGGAATACTTCTTCACCTGAACATACTGATATAAATAAGATAAATCGACATCTAAATAAGATGCATTATGGGCTTACTCTTGCTAAGGATAGAATTATAGAATACATGCTTTTAAAGAAGAAAAATCCGAGACTACAAACTCCAATACTATGTCTAATCGGACCACCTGGAACAGGTAAAACTACTTTTGCAAGAGAACTATCTAAAGCAATAGGGCGCAAGTTCATAAAGATAAGTGTTGGTGGATTAAATGATTCAGCAGAACTAGTAGGACATAGAAGAACATACATTGGAGCAGCACCTGGTAAGATAATGGAAAATATTCGTAAGTGCGGTGTCAATAATCCAGTAATACTCATAGATGAAGTCGACAAGATGGTAAAAGATTATAGGGGGGACCCAGCAAGTGCTCTTCTCGATATACTTGATGAACATCAAAATAAGGAATTTATAGACAACTACGTAGGTGAACCTTTTGATTTGAGTAAAGTATTATTTATCTTAACCGCGAATGATGAGAGTAGTATTCCCAAACCTCTTTTAGATAGGCTAGAAGTCATAGATATAAACAGTTATACAGTTTTTGACAAAGTAGAAATCGTAAAGCACTATACAATGCCACGATTAAGAGCAGAGTATGGATTTAATCATAACTTAATAAAACTAACTGATAAAGCACTAATAAAAATAATAAATGATTATACAAAAGAAGCTGGTATGAGAGATTTAGAGAGGAAAATTGCCTCTATAGTTAGAAAAATCCTAATAAGTGGTAAAAACGACCAAGTAGTTATAACTGAAAAAGACTTAGTTAAATATCTCGGTAAAGACAAATATGCTACATATGCAAATGTCTATGATAAATGTGGTATTGTGAACGTACCAGCAAGTACCAAAAGTGGTGGGGTATTATTGAATATCGAGAGTTCACTTTATAAAGGCCGAGAAAAAATCATCTCGACTGGTTCTCTTGGTGAAGTCATGAAAGAGAGTATATCAGTTTCCCTTAGTTACATCAAATCAAATAGTAAAATGTTAAAATTGGATGCAAAAAAACTAGAAAAGCACACAGTACATGTCCACGCAATAGACGGTGCATCAAAAAAAGATGGCCCTAGTGCTGGACTTGCAATAACCGTATCGCTCATAAGTTATCTGCTAGATAAAAAAGTTCCAAACGACATCGCATTTACAGGCGAAATCACACTTACGGGAAGAATACTAAAAGTCGGTGGTATACAAGAAAAACTGATATGCTGTTACAATTCAAATATCAAAAAAATATACATTCCAATGGAAAACATGAACGATTTAATACAGTTGCCAAATAAAGTTTTAAAAGAGATAAACATAGTACCGGTAAACACATTTACAGAAGTTTACAGGGACTTATTCGATTAATTTTGATTACTCACCTAAAAACATATATAATATGTGCTAGGTGATTTTTTGTGAAAAAGAAAAAGAATTCAAAAAAGAAAAATGACAAATTAAAATATAAAAACTTTCTTCTTATTTTTTCGATAATTTTATTTATATCAGGTATAT